>JAPKZH010000036.1 GCA_026393905.1 Candidatus Aminicenantota bacterium | reverse complement strand
GGTTCCCTAGGGGGCCGGGGGTGATGCCGGGGCCTCCTTTAAATCATATATTTGGATGTTTCCCCGTATCCGCTTGACCGGGGATTCGTCCTAACATAATATCTTGGAGATTGAAGTATTCCAATAAAGGGAGAAAACTGGTCATGAAGAAATCGTCGCACCAAAAAGCGCTTATGGTCATGTTCTTGGCGATAATCATGATGGGAGGGGTGGCCCCGGCCCAGGAAAGGGTTCAGATGACGGAAAGCCCGGTCCTCAAAACTCCGCTTCCTCCTGAAATCCTCAACCTCCTGGCCAACGAGGTCTCGGGCCAGATCATATTCAACAACCTGGTCAGGCTGGCGGGCGCTCCCTGGCTCCGGGACGAAAAAGAATTCACGGACACCTTCTACGAATCCGGCAAAATCTACGAGCTGGTCCAGAGCTACGGCATCCAAACGACAAAGCTCGACCGCATTAAAGGCAGCGGGACGTTTGAATACCCGGTCAAAGGCGAATTCTGGACTCTCCTGCCCGTAAAAAAACTCGTCGCCAGGCTCGAAGCGGACGCGGCCCTTGTTTCCCGCAGCTCGGCCGATGTCGACATCACCGGCGGCCTCGTCTATATCCCACCGTTGGATAAGGACAAGATCAAGCTCTTGACGGAAGGTGGCCTCCAGGACAAAACCAACGGCAAGATCGCTCTGATGTGGAACCATGCCAATCGGGAAACGGCCAAAGCGCTGGACGCGGCCGGGATCAAGGGCGTGATCACGTTTGCGGCCCAGGAGCGGTATTTTGATCCCGACCAAGTCCTCTACAGCGGAGGGACGTACGCCGGATTCACCAACCTGAAATTCGGCTTCACGATCTCCTGGCGGCAGTGGTCAGAGCTTCTTGAAGACCTGGAACGGGGAACGCCGATCACCGTCCAGGCCAAAACCAAGCTCAATAAATATCCGGATCGATTTGAGTTCGTTTTCAGCTCGATCCCTGGGACGGAGCCGGATAAAAAAGGCGTCATCTTCACGGCTCATCTCTTCGAAGGCTACACGAAGAGAGGCGCCAACGATAATATGAGCGGCTGCGTCGTCCAGCTCGAAATCCTCAGGGCCCTGTCCAAATTGATCGCCGAGGGGACGCTGCCCAAGCCTAGACGGACCATGTATTTCCTCTGGCCCAACGAGATCTCCGGCACCTATGAATTCATCAAGCAGAATCCCGGCTTCCCGGACAAGCTCAGCATCGATATCAACATGGACATGGTCGGAGAGGCGATCAGGAAAAACAACGGCATTTTCACGATGAGCGAATGCCCGAACCATCTGCCCAGCTACCTGGACGGCCTGGCGGATTCGATCATGAACTATGTTTGGCGAACCAATGATATCGTCTACCTCAACGACTCCCCGCGCGGCAGGATGGGAGGTCAGTATTTCCCCCGGCCGATGTGGGAAAAGAACGGCTCCAAAGATGCTTTCCGCTACTTCACTCACCAGGCTACCGGCGGGAGCGATCATGTCTGCTTCAACAACGCCATGGTCGCCGTCCCGGGGATCGAATTTTTCACCTGGCCCGACCAATGGTACCACACCGATACCGATACACCCGATAAAGCCGATCCCACCGAAATGAAACGGGTGGCCTTCATCGGCGCGGCCACGGCCTGGGCGGCGGCCAACTGCACGGATGAAATGCTTGCGGGATTGCTGGACGCCGTCGCCTCCTTCGGATATGCGCGAGTCGGAAAAAGAGAGCTTCCGGCCGCTTATCGATCGATCAACGCCGCCGATGCGAAAACCCTGGTGGCCGCCGTCAAGCGGGCCGTGAATCTAGCCCAGTTTGCCTGCGGACGGGAAGCGGAGGCCGTGGCGAGCATCCGGGATATTTATTCAGGCTCAAGCCCGGCCGGACAACTCGTCAACAACTACAAGGCCCAATGGGAGATGTACGGCAAAAGCCTTGGCGGCCAAATTCTGTC
>JAPKZH010000622.1 GCA_026393905.1 Candidatus Aminicenantota bacterium | reverse complement strand
GAAGCAAGAGGATGCCCTGGCCGTTGCCGAAGAAGTCGCCCGGGAGGTCCGGGAACAGGGGCATACGGCTTATCTCGTGGCCGTGGGAGGTTCGATGCCGTTAGGATCCATGGATCTGCCGCTGGGGGCGATCAGCTATGTGAGTGCCTATGTCGAAATGGTTGAGCAGGCCAAAGCCTTAGGTGTTCAGGCCGACTATGTCGTCCATTCCTCGGGCTCGGGCGCGACCCAAGCGGGGCTTGTCGTGGGGGCTCAAGCCCTGACGCGAGGCGCCAAAGTCCTCGGCATCAGCGTCTCAGATGACAAAGTGACCTTTGGCAAGGATGTCTTGAAGATCGTCCAGGCTACGGAAAAAGCCTTGAAGCTGGAGACTCATATCAAGGCGGACGATGTGATCGTCTTCGACGAATACATCAAAGACGGCTACGGGATCGTCAATCAGGAAGTCGCCGACATGATCCGCCTCGTCTTCACGAAGGAGGGGATCGTCCTGGATCCGGTGTACACGGCCAAAGCCATGGCCGGCTTGGTCGACCTCATCAAAAAAGGGTATTTTGAAAAGACGGACAAGGTTGTTTTCTTTCACACGGGAGGAACCCCGGCCCTCTTCCCCAACAAGCACAAGCTGGTCGAATACTTAAAATAAATTATCTGATCTCTGGGCTCTTCAGATACCTAAGGAACTCGCTGTCGGTTGAAAGCAACAGCCAGGTTTCCTTGGCCAGGCTGGTCCGGTATGTTTCCAGCGTCTTCATGAACTGGTAGAACTCAGGGTCCAGATTGTAGGCCTGGGCATAGATCCGGGTCGCTTCCGCGTCCGCCTTTCCTTTGATCTCCTGGGCCTTCTTGTAGGCTTCGGACTGGATCCTCTTCAGTTCCCGCTCTTTCTGTCCCCTGATCTCCGCACTTTTGCCGTCGCCTTCCGACCGATACTTGGAGGCGATCCTCTGCCGTTCGGCGATCATCCGGTCAAACACTTTCTTCTGGACCTCATCGACATAATTCACGCGTTTGATCTTGACATCCTTGAGATCGATGCCGAACGTCGGAGTGATTTTGGAGGCATTTTCCAGGATGATCTTGGCGATATGATCGCGGCCCGATTGGATCTTATTCTTGACGTCCGAAAAATCCAGCAGCGCCGAATCCTCGGAGATCTCAAACTCGCGGTTGGAGGAACGCACGATTTCGATCAGGTCATACTTGGCGATGACATTCCTCGTCTCTCCGTCCACGACATCATCGAGCCGGGAATGGGCGCCGCGTTCATCCTGAACTCTCTGGAAGAAGACGAGGGGGTCACTGATCCTCCACCGGCAATAGGTAAAGACCCAGATGTATTTTTTATCTTTAGTCGGGATCTGGTTCGGGTCGCCCTCCCATTCCAGCCAACGTTTTTCAAAATAATTGGCTTTCTGGATAAAAGGAGTTTTGATGTGCAATCCGGCTTTCGTGATGGCGGCGCCGATGGGTTCGCCGAACTGGGTGATGACGACCTGATTGGTCTCTGAAACGACGTACACCGCATCTACGCTCACAATGAGCGCCAAAAGAACCGCTCCGATGATGATGATGGTTTTGGCGGACTGGCTCATTTCTTCACCTCCTCGTTGAGATTCAGAAGGGGCAGGATGTTTTTTTGCTTGTCGTCGATAATGATCTTCCTGGTGATCTTGGGCAGGATGTCATTGATGGTTTCCAGGTACATTCTTTTTCGTGTCACTTGCGGCGCTTTGACATATTCTCTATAGATGGATGTAAACCGGCTGGCATCGCCCATGGCGTTGTTGACTCGTTCGCTGGCATATCCTTCGGCCGACCGGATGGCCTGTTCGGCTTCACCGGTCGCCTTTGGGATTTCATTGTTGTATTCCGCCCAGGCTTCGTTGATCTTGCGTTCTTTTTCCTGCAAGGATTCATTGACCTCATTGAAGGACGGCTTGACGGTATCGGGAGGATTTACATCCTGAAAGATGAGCTGGCTGACATCGAGGCCGATTTCATAGAGATCGCAGAGTTTTTGCAATTCTTCCTTGGCTTCTGCGGCCAGCCGGGCCCGGCCGATCGTGAGCACTTCATCCACGGAATTATCCCCGACGGCCCTCCTGACGACGGCTTCATTCATGTCGCGGAAAGTCGCCTCGGCTTCTCTCATCTTGAAGAGAAACTTGTACGGGTCCTTGATTTTATACTGGACGATCCATTCGACGACGACGACGTTCAGGTCTCCCGTGAGCATAAGCGCCTCCTGGGAGGCTTCGGGCGTGATCACATATTCCGATTTGATCCCGGGCCTTGTCGTCCGGAAGCCGAATTCCATTTTGAGCTGCCGTTGGACGAGAACTTTGGTCACCGTTTCAATGCTCAGCGGTAACTTGAAGTGCAGTCCCGGATCGGATGTCCGGACGAATTTGCCGAACCTTAAGATGACGCCCATTTCATCCTGGGCGACCTGGTAAATGGAGCCGAAGAGAAAAATGATGACGACGATCACGATGACGGCATACTTGATGAAGCCCTTGGGAAGTTTCGGCATTTTTGGCATTTTGAAATCAAACTGGGGAAATTCTCGACTCATAGTCACCTCCTGAATCAATATAAGACGTCATTGCCAGGCACTTTGTTGGCTCGCAACGACACGAGGGCCTCAACTATCAAATGCACGGCTTTGACCCCGCTTTAAGATAACACAGTCTCTATCTTATTCGCAAGGCTTTCAAGAGAAGATTCCTGCGCATTGACTTTGAACGTATCCATATCGTCCAGGGTTTTTAGCCCGCTGCCCGTGATCACCAGAACGATTTGGTCGCGGGCGCCAAACGACATTTTCTTGGAAAGCTGGAGCAGGCCGGCCAGGGTTGTCGCCGAAGCGGGATCGCAGAAAATGCCTTCCTGCTCAGCCAGCCATCTTTGGGCTTTTAAGATTTCCGTGTCGGAGACGCCGAGGATCATCCCTCCATTTTCGCGAACGATCTTGAGCACGATGTTTCCGCCCGGCGGATTTGGATTGGAAATGGCATGGGCGATTGTCTTCGGGTTTGAAAATCTGGAGAACGTTGCCTTTTTCTGGCGGAAAGCCCGGGCTAGGGGTGAACATCCGCGGGCTTGGACTCCAACAAATGTCGGACATTTTTTGATGAGACCTTCGCTGGTCAAATCCTGGAATGCCCGCAGGAGCCCGATGAGGTGGCCTCCGGCGCTGACCGGGACAAAGATGTATCGAGGCGGGCGGGAACCAAGCTGGAAGAACGTTTCGTAGCCCGTGACCTTGTATCCTTCGATGCGGTAAGGGTCCACCGAGTTCATAAAATAAATGCCGAATTTTTTGCCGATCTCAAAGCTCTGCCGGAACAGCCGGCCGTAATCGCCTCGGACTGTGAACAGGACAGGACCATAGATCCCGGCCGAAAAGATCTTTTCGCGAGATGTGTCCTCTTTGACAAAAACAAAGCTCCGGAGTCCCGCCTTGGCGGCATAAGCGGCTGTCGAGCCGGCCATATTGCCCGTGGAGACCGTCCCGATTTTCTTGAGCCCGAGCGAGATCGCTTTGTGGACCGCCACAACAGTCCCTCTGTCTTTGAAACTCGCCGTCGGATTGGCCGTCTCGTTCTTGGCATAGAGAGGAGGGAGGCCGAATTTTTTCATGGTCCGGCTGAGCCGGATCAGGGGCGTCTGGCCTTCGCCCAGGCTGAGATGAGGCACGATCTCGGGGAGTGGAAGAAAATCGAGGCACTTTTCAATGGCCAGCTCTTTTTCTAGATGGAAGGCGCGTGGTCTTCGGGAACGAGCGACAAGCAAAGGCTCGCTGCAGGAAGGGCAGAAGGGATGAAAGACGTCCACGGGATATTTTTTTCGGCAGAAGAGACACTCGAAATGTTCCATGAGTTCCTCCCGTCGCCGAATTATAACCCATAAATTTTAACCGACAAAGTTGTAAATTCAGAGGCGGGCGCGTAAAATCAAATCCCGATGAAGACAAAAACTATGCCCGACCCCAAAAAAGATGAATATTTCATGCGCCGGGCGCTGTGGGAAGCCGAAAAAGCCGCAAAAAAGGGGGACGTTCCAGTCGGGGCGGTGATCGTTGCCGCCGGGAAGATCATCAGCCGGGGACATAACGAACCCATCCGGCGGAATGACCCGACAGCCCACGCAGAGATCAGCGCAATTCGGAAAGCCTGCAGAAAGGTCGGCAATTACAGGCTTCAGAATTGCGATTTGTTTGTGACGCTCGAGCCGTGCGCCATGTGTCTGGGTGCCGTGATCCAGGCCAGGATCAAGTCGCTTGTCTTCGGGGCCTCAGATCCTAAAGCCGGCGCGATCGTCTCCATCATGAGGTTTCCGTTCGAGAAAACGAATCATGAAATGGATGTCCGAGGCGGGGTATTGGCCGGAGAGTGCGGACTGATCCTCAAGGATTTTTTTAGGTCGAAAAGGGCATAGGCCGGCCGGAAAGACGTTTATTTTCCGGCCAAATCTTATATAATAAGGGCCTTTAGAAAGAGGCCCGTGAAGACGCGGAGAGGTGGCCGAGTGGTTGAAGGCGACGGTCTCGAAAACCGTTATTCTGAGCAATTGGAATCGCGGGTTCGAATCCCGCCCTCTCCGCCATACCACCCCGAAACGCTGACCTTATTCGGGGCCCCCCTTGATTTAACAAGGGGGGTTGGGGGGATTAATGTCGCTAATTCAAAGTCAGTGAAGATTTTTGATAATTTTAAAAATGAATAAAGAATGGCATAAACAAAACCACATGCCCAAACGGGCAACCTTGGAGCGGCGAATCCAATGGCATCTGGCGCATACGAAAAATTGCGCCTGCCGGCCGATTCCCAAAAAATTGTTGGAAGAAATCCAAAAAAGAAAAGGACAGGACTTATGAAAAAAGGATTGATGAGGGCTTCAGCGACGATCGCCGTTTTCCTGCTTCTCGTCGTTTCTGCAGCGTGGGCCCAGAAGCCCGACCCCCTGTCGAATTTAAAGGGGTTTGATACATTCGCGAATAAAATCCTAGCCGAATGGAAAGTGCCCGGCGTAGCCGTTTCTATCGTCAAGGACGGAAAGGTCATCTACGCCGAAGGCTTCGGGTTCAAAGATGTCAAGAACGGGCTGAAAGTCACTCCCCATACGGTCTTTGCCATCGGTTCCTGCACGAAAGCATTTACTGCTACAACAATGGGCATCCTGGTCGATGAAGGAAAGCTGGATTGGGACAAGCCCGTCCGGGCTTATCTGCCTTCGTTTAAGCTTCTCGACCCTGTAGCCTCAGAACAGATGACGCCGCGCGACCTCGTCTGCCACCGCTCCGGCCTGCCGCGCCATGACCGGGTCTGGTATCTTTCGGCGTCCAGCCGCCAGCAACTCTTTGAGCGCCTGCAGTATCTTGAGCCCAGCCGAGGTTTCCGGGCTGTCTATCAGTATCAAAACCTGATGTTCATGACGGCGGGATACCTCGTTGAAAAAACCGTCGGCATCTCCTGGGAAGAATTCGCGGTCAAGAGGATCCTGGAGCCGCTGGAGATGAGAGAGACCAATTTCACGATCACGGACTCCCAGAGGGCGCCGGATTTTGCCTTTCCCTACCAGGAGATCAGGGGCAAAGTCGAGCAGATCCCTTTTTGCAATATCGATGCCATCGGCCCCGCCGGCTCGATCAATTCCAGCGTGTCGGATATGTCCAAGTGGGTCCTGCTCAACCTCAACAAAGGTCGATACGGAGAAAAGGCCGACCAGCGGATCGTTGCCGAAGCCACTCTGGCCCAAATCCATTCGCCCCAAATGGTCGTGCCCGATACCTTGAAATACGATGAGCTTTTTTATGCCAGCTATGGCATGGGCTGGCGAATCACGGCCTACCGGGGGCATCCTCTCATCTATCACGGCGGCGCCATCGACGGATTTTCGGCGATGGTTTCGTTCATGCCCAAGGACAATATCGGAATCGTCCTTTTAAACAACCTGGAGGATGCGCCGGTCAATTCCATCCTGGCCTATAATATCTATGACCGGTTGCTCGGGCTGAATCATGTCAATTGGGACCAAAGGATCCAGGAGGAGCGGGCTAAATCGCGGCAGGAAGCTGAGAAAACAAAAAAAGAGCGGGAAAAAGACAGAAAACCCAACACCCAGCTTTCCCATCCGCTGGACGATTATGTCGGGCCGTATGAGCACCCCGGCTATGGAATCCTGACGATAGAAAAAGTGGGAAATGGGCTTCAAGCGAAATACAACACGATGTCATTCGCCCTCAGCCATTACCATTATGATATTTTTGAGATGACCAATGAATGGATCGATTTCGATCAGCTGCTGTCTTTTTATACCGATGCCAAGGGCTCGATCGGAAGCGTATCGATCAAATTTGAGCCTGCTGCAAAGGACATCGTCTTTTTGCGGATTCCGGCCAAAAACAAATGAAAAGGACGGTTACGATCATCCTGATGGGATTCGGCCGTGTCGGCCGGGCTTTTGCCCATCTGCTCGAAGAGAAGAGAAATCTCTGCGCGGAGCGCTATGGTCTTGAGCTTGAATTGAAGGCGATTCTGGAGCTCGGCGGCGGGACTGTCTTTTCCAGACATCAAGAGCTGTCCCGTCTTTTGAAAAATGCGAGCCCGCGTCTTCAAGACGATCTGTCTTGGAACCCCGGCCTCACTCTGGAGGAGATACTGCCGAAGATGGAGCCCGGCGTCCTGGTCGACTGCACGGTCTCCAGCCTTAAAACAGGGGAGCCGGGACTCGGCTTTTTGAACAAAGCTCTGGAATGCGGCTGGCATGTGGCGACCGCCGGCAAAGGAGGGCTCGTCTTCGATTTCAAGAATCTTATGAAAAAAGCCCGGACCAAGGGATTGAAGATAAAGTTCAGCGGGGCGACGGCCGCCGCCCTTCCGACGCTGGATGTCGGGCTTTATTCTCTCGCCGGGGCCGAGATTCTCGGTATCGAAGGCATTCTCAATGGAACAACGAACTATATTCTCACCAGGATGGATCAGGGGCTTGGATACGAAGCCGCCTTGAGCGAAGCCCGGCAGAAAGGAATCGCCGAGCCGGATCCTTCGATGGATGTCGAGGGCTGGGACACGGCTTCGAAGATTCTGCTCATTTCGAATGCAGTTGTCGGGACGGAATTCACCTTCCGCGATATCAAGGTCGAGGGTATTACAAATATCTCTCCCGAAGTTCTGCGAGCGGCAAAAGAAGAGGGGAAGGCGGTCAAACTATTGGGAACATTGCTGAAACAGGGAAATCAATTCGCGGCCGAAGTCCGTATTTGTCCGCTCGAACCCGGACATCCTCTTTTTGGCGTCTCTGGGACAAACAAGGGGATTACATTTTTCACGGATACCATGGGCTCCATTTCCGTCATCGGGGGAAAATCCGACCCGCGGGGAGCCGCCGCCGCCCTCCTCAAAGATATCCTTAACATTTACCGGTAAAGCCGGGGTAAAGCCGGGGTCAAAGCTACTTTTTACGCATGCCTCCCCTAGATAATGATGCGTAAAGAGTAGCTTTGATCCCGGGAAGTAAAGAGTAGGTTTGACCCCGGAAAATTGACCTGACTCTCTTTTTTTGATAACTTAACAGGCTCGACTTGCCATAATATTTAAGCCCGGAGAGGTGTCCGAGTGGCTTAAGGAGCACGCTTGGAAAGCGTGTGTGCGTCGCAAGGCGTACCGTGGGTTCGAATCCCACCCTCTCCGCCATATCATAACGTTTTCATCGAGGAGTCATGCATGAACTCGAAACAAATCATCGCCGTCGAGGACAAGTACGGAGCCCATAATTATCACCCCCTGGACGTCGTTATCTCCAAAGCCAAAGGCATCTGGGTCTGGGATGTAGAGGGGAAAAAATACCTGGATTTTCTCAGTGCCTATTCGGCCGTAAACCAGGGGCACTGCCATCCCCGCATCGTCAAGGCGCTCCAGGACCAGGCCAAAAAATTGACTCTGACATCCAGGGCATTCCGGAACGACCAATGGCCGCTCTTGGCCAGAGAACTGTGCCAAATGACCGGCTACGAGATGGTCCTGCCCATGAATTCAGGGGCGGAGGCCGTCGAAACGGCCATTAAGACGGCCCGCAAATGGGCCTATCAGAAAAAAGGCGTTCCCCAGGACAAGGCGGAAATTATCGCCTGCGCAAACAATTTTCACGGCCGGACGATTGCTGTAATCAGCTTCTCGACAGAGCCTCTCTACAGAAAGGACTTCGGGCCATTTTCGCCCGGTTTTATCGTCATTCCCTTTGGCCATATTGAGGCCCTCGAAAAGGCCATCACGCCCAACACGGCCGCCTTCCTCGTTGAACCCTACCAGGCTGAAGCGGGGATATTGATGCCGTCCGAAGGGTATCTCAAAAAAGTCAAAGAGGTCTGTGAGAAAAATCATGTCTTGTTCATTGCCGACGAGATCCAAACGGGCTTGGGGCGGACGGGCAAGCTTTTTGCATATGAGCATGAAGGGGCGAGGCCCGACATGGTCATCATCGGAAAATCTCTGGGCGGAGGCTGCTATCCGATTTCTGCCGTCCTTTCTTCGACGGACATCCTGGGCGTCTTCAAGCCGGGCGAGCACGGCTCGACTTTCGGCGGGAATCCGTTGGCCTGCGCCGTCGCCCGTGAAGCTCTCCGGGTGATCAAGACGGAAAAGCTGGTCAAAAATGCGGAGAAACAGGGCCGATATTTTCTGGATAAGCTCAAGGCGATTAAAAGCCGACACATCAAGGTCGTCCGGGGAAAAGGATTGTTGATCGGGATCGAGCTCAAGCCCGAGGCCGGCGGCGCCAGGCGCTTTTGCGAAGCCTTGAAAGATGCCGGACTCCTATGCAAGGAGACCCACGAAAATGTCATCCGCTTCGCTCCGCCACTCATCATCCGGAGACATGACCTGGACTGGGCCTTCGAGAGGATCCAGGAAGTCTTTGCCAGGGCCGAGAACTAATATCAACGCAATAATTAAAATGACATCTCCGTTCGGGCGGCGCTTGGGCCGCCCGTAGCCCCCGGGCCCCGGGAACCAGTCCCGTCGGTTCCCCCCGTCGGAAAAGCCGACGGGCCCCCCCTCCGCTACGGGGGCTTGAGGGCGGCCTAAGCACCGCCCATACATTGTCACTTTATTTATTACGTTTGTATTAATATCAAAAAGGAGAGTGTCTTGAAGAAACGCGGTTATGGGTCTTTGGAGCCTGAGAATGAAGTCGACCGGCGTCAATTTTTGAAGATCGGCGGAGCGGCGGGCGCAGGATGGATCCTCGGCAACCGCTTCCTCTGGTCTCATGAGGCGGGACAGGATGCCCCTGCTCAAAAAACTCCGCCGCCGCGTCCCAAGACAAACCTCGAGGACGCCCTCAAAGTTCCCAAAACAAAATATTCGCTGCCGGGACCCTTCCCCGGAAAGGTTGTCGAGGTCCATCACCCGGACGCCATGAAGGACGAAAAGCCGAATCCGGAAGTCATCAAGGCGATGTTCGAAAAGGGGATGACCCGGCTTACGGATAAAAATCTCAAAGCGAGCTTCGGCCTTTTTTTTGAGAAAGACGATGTCGTCGGCATCAAAGTGAATCCTGTCGGCCCGGGGTTGATCAGCACCCGCCTGGAAGTGGTGGATGCCCTCATCGCCTGGCTGCTCGCCGGCGGGATCAAGCGTCCGAATATCATCATCTGGGACCGGTTCGATTATATGCTCAGAGATGCCGGGTATACGGCCGAGCGATATCCCGGGATCGGCATCGAAGGGCTGCAGACGATGGATGAGGCGGCCGCCGAGGGGAAAACACAGGACAACAGCCGCTGGCTGAGGCCGGACGGCAGCCATGTCAGCGCCGAGAATTTTGACAAGGACGTTTTTTATTGGGCCGACGTCGAAGGCCCGAAGGATTTGCCGTATCTGAACCAGCACGTTTTCAACGGCAAATATTCTTATTTCGGCAGGCTGCTGACCAAGAAGCTGACCAAGATCATCAATGTCCCGGTCTTCAAAAACACCGGCAATGCGATTTCCATGGCCACCAAGAATATCGGCTACGGCGCTGTGTGCAACACCAATAGGCTCCATCGGCCTCTTTTTCTGGACGTCTGCGTCGAAGTTCCCGCCTTCCCCGTTCTCCGCGACAAGCTCGTCCTCAACATCACGGACGGCTTGCGGGCCCAGTATGACGGAGGCCCCGACGGAGTCGCTAAGTTCACGTATTATTTCAATACTTTATTCTTCGCCACCGACCCCTTTGCCCTGGATATGGTCTGCCACAATATCCTTGTCCAAAAAAGAAAGAGCATGAACGTCCCTGTCAATGAGAATCCCCGGTTCACAGAATACCTGCGGAGCGCCCAGAAGTTGGGACTGGGCGTCGTGGATGATAAGATTCAACACATTCGTGCCTAAAAACAATAAGGATTTTCCTGAGTTTCGACGAGGCATTTTGCGCCGCGGCAATCCGACGAAGTCGTTGCGAGCCTCTTGGCGTGGCAATCCGACGAAGTCATTGCGAGGCGCCTTGCGCCGTGGCAATCTCCTCCTTATCCACAGCTTTGTTTTAGTTGGTTTCGGCCTTGCCGCACAGGTCATCATTCCCCAAGACGATTTCGCCCCCGGCTGGAAAAGCTCAGGGAGGCCTTCGACTTTCATCAAGGCCGATCTTTTTAATCACATCGACGGCGGGGCCGAGCTTTTTCTCGAATATGGATTTGACAAGCTTCTTGTCCAACGCTTTGCCCGGGGAAAATCCGAGCTGACGCTCGACGTCTATGAGATGGAAAGCCCGGAGTCTGCCCTGGGGATTTATCTCACGAAATGCGGCCAGGAGACTCCGGTGGCGGGGATTCGCGCCCGCAATTCCGGAGAGAAATCACAATTGACGATTCTCAAGAGCAAATATTTCGTCTATGTCAACAATTTCGACGGAGATGCGAAGAACCTGCCGGCCATGGTAGCATTGGCAAATAAAGCCCTGGAGTCGATACCCGAGGTACCGTTCGACGGATGGCTGGAGCAACTGCCGAAAGAGGGACAAGTCGATCATTCGCAACGGTTGATTCGAGGTCCCGTCGCCCTTCAACCATTTTTCACCTTCGGCGATGGCGATATTTTGGAGCTGCGGGGCAAGATATTCGGCATGCTGGCCAATTATCGGGGAGAGGGAAACGCGGTTTATGCTCGGCTCATCATTCCTTATCCCGTTCAAAAACAGGCGTTATCGGTGTACGAGAATCTCAGAGCGAACCTCGACCCCTACCTTAAGATCTTGTCGACCCGGGCGAACGGCTTCGTTTTCGTCGATTTTAAACAGAAATACGGCGTGGTCGAACTCATAGGCTCGAAGCTGGACATCCGCTTCAACCTCACGTCCGTCCCGAAGAGTTGAACGAGGGGTGGCCAAAAAGAAGAAGGAAGGGAAACAGAATCGCAAAAAAACCTGGTACAAAGCGATGAAAAGCTTCGAACTGAAGGATGAGGAGATGACAAACCGAGACAGGGGACCGCGATGAAAACGATCGGACTTATTGGAGGAATGAGCTGGGAGTCAACGGCCGAATACTACAGGATCATCAACGAGACCGTTAAAGAAAAGCTCGGAGGATTTCACTCGGCTAAGATGATCATGTACTCCGTCGATTTTTCCGAAGTGGAAGAAATGCAGAACTTGGGTCAATGGGATGACGCGGCGCGGCTGTTGATCGAGGCCGCTCGAAAAATCGAGAAAGCCGGAGCTGAATTCGGCCTGATCTGCGCGAACACCATGCATAAGGTTTTCGACAAAGTCCAAAAGAGCGTCGCCATTCCCCTTCTTCACATCGCGGATGTTACGGCCCAAGAGATACAAAAGCGCGGCATCCATAAGGTAGGACTGTTGGGGACCAGATACACGATGGAGCAGGATTTTTACAAGGATCGCCTGCAAAAAAAATATGGTTTGAAGGTCATCATTCCGAACGAACGAGAACGCGCCGTGATCCATCGAATTCTCTACAATGAGCTCTGCCTGGGCAAAATCAGAAGAATCTCACAAGGTCATTTCAAAAGAATCATCGCTCGCCTCGTAGCCAGGGGAGCCGAGGGGATTATTCTCGGCTGCACAGAAATTCCCCTGCTCGTCGACAAGCGAGATTACAGGATCCCTATTTTCGATACCACCGAGCTTCACGCCAGGGCCGCCGTGGACTACGCGCTTCAACCGGACTGAGTGCCGTCCTTCAAACCGGGGATTTCTTTGAGACCGGCTTGATCAATATTGTTTCGGATCATCAAAAAAAGAGATTCAACCCGCCTGAAAGAAAGTCTCTCAAAATATGTGATTTCAAAGAGGCGTCGAAATCGCCCCCGAGGCCCCATAGCGGAGGGGGGCCCCGGCGGCTTGTCGACGGGGTGAACCGACGGGACTGGTTCCCCAGGGGCCTGGGGGCGATTCCGACGCCGATAGGAAATCACGCATACAGAGATGCCTGCTTCCTGAAAATAGTTTTTTGAATTCCGGCCGATTTGTGCTAAACTGTTTTTTACATAAAAGGAATAATTTCCTAGCCCGTATTCAACCATCAGGGACATGTCCTATCTAATTTATGCCCGGAAGTACAGGCCGAAGACTTTTGAGGAGATGATCGGCCAAAAGGCCGTCGTCCAGACCCTTCAAAACGCCGTCAAGAACAACCGCGTCGCCCAGGCCTATCTCTTTTCGGGGATGCGCGGCGTGGGCAAAACGACCGCCGCCCGGATTTTAGCCAAAGCCCTCAACTGCCAACACGGCCCCACCCCGACGCCCTGCAATAAATGCGAATTCTGCCTCTCCATCAACGAGGACCGCTCGATCGACGTCCTGGAGATCGACGGAGCGTCCAACCGCGGTGTGGAAGATATCAGCCCGATTCGGGACACGGGCAAGTACAAGCCCATCCACAGCCGGTTCAAGATCATCATCATCGATGAAGTCCACATGCTTTCCACTCACGCCTTCAACGCCCTGCTCAAAACGCTCGAAGAGCCCCCTCCCAGCACGGTTTTCATTTTTGCCACCACGGAATTTCACAAGGTGCCGGCCACGATCATATCCCGCTGCCAGCATTTCGAGTTCAAAAAAGTCTCCCAAAAAGACATCATCAACCACCTGATGGATATCTGCAAAAAGGAAGGCCTGACCATTTCTCCCTACGGTCTCGGCCTGATTGCCGAAGCCTCGGACGGGAGCATCCGCGATGCCCAGAGCCTTCTCGACCAGGCGGTCGCCTTCTGCGGCGAGAATATCGGCGACCAGGAGCTCAAGGAGATTCTCGGGACCGTCAGCCAGGACCTTCTCTTTGAATTTTCTTCGGCCGTGTTCGAAGAAAAGCCCGAAGCCGTGTTCTCTCTTGTCGAGAAGGTCATCGAGTCGGGGCATGACCTGCGATTCTTTTTCAAAGAGCTCGTCGAGCACTTCCGGAATCTGCTCCTTATCGCCTCGGTCGAAAATGCCCAGGATCTGCTGGCCTTCAATCCCGAGGAGCTCACGCGGTTGAAAGAGGAATCCCAGAAAGCGTCCCCGGAGGATTTTCTGCGCTGCCTCCAGGCCCTCCAGCAGGCCGAGCCAGGCATGCGGTATTCTTCCCATCCCCAGATCTATTTTGAAGTGCTTCTCGTCAGGCTCTGTCATTTTAAAAAAATCGTTCTTCTCAAGGACATCCTCCAGGAAATCGATAAGATCAAGAAAGAAGGGGCCGTGTCGGCCGAAAGCCTGCCCAGGACGTCTTGGCCGTCTCCGCCTCCGATCAAAGCTCAGGAAAAACCGGAAACCCGGCCCAGACCGTCGGGTCCGGTGGAGACGAAGACGCCGGCAGCGGCTTCCCATACGCCTTTTGACAAGCCGAAAGACGAACCGATCAAACAAGAACGGGAAATGGATATCGCCCTTAAAGACCCAGCCGTCAAGACGTTCATGAGTACATTTAAAGCCCGAGTGCTTTCGGTCGAGCCCATCAAAGGGAAGGCCAAGGAAGAGGAGGATTGACATGAAAAGCTTTGGCGATATCCAAAAAATGCTGAAGTCCGCCAAAGAGATGCAGGATAAGCTCCAAAAAGAGCTGGCCGAGCTGCGGATGGAAGGGACGAGCGGCGGCGGCATGGTCGCGGTGACCCTCGACGGCCAGAAAAATCTGATTTCGGTCAAGCTCGACCCGGAAGTCGTCAACAAAGACGACGTCGATATGCTCGAGGACCTGATCATGGCCGCCTTTAACGACGCCGCGGCGAAGGTCGATGAGCATCTGGCCCAAAAATTGGGAAGCCTGGGCGCCGGGCTCAAGATTCCGGGAATGTTCTGATGTTTGAGTATGCCCAGCCTCTCAACCGGCTGATCGAGGAACTCAAGAAGATTCCCAGCATCGGGGCGAAGACCGCCCAAAGGATCGCTTTTTACCTGCTCAGCCTTCCCAAGGATGAGACCGACGGCCTGGCCGAAGCCATCCGGGAGATGAAAAAGAGCCTGTTCTACTGTTCGGTCTGCAACAACATTACCCACATCGATCCCTGCCGGTACTGCAGCGATTCCGACCGGAGCGATGATCTGCTGTGCATCGTCGAGGAGCCCTATAATATCTCGTCCATCGAAAAAACCGGAGTCTACCACGGCCGCTTCTATGTCCTCCTCGGGACGCTGGCGCCCCTGAGGGGGATGGGGCCGGAGGACCTCAAGACCGAGAAGCTCCTCAAGCGCATTGAGAAAGGCCATTTCCAGGAAATCATCATAGCCACGAGCCCCACGGCCGAAGGAGAGGCGACGGCCCATTTCCTGGTCAAGCTATTGAAGGATTTCCATGTCAAATTGACCCGGTTGGCCATGGGCCTGCCCGTGGGATCGGACATTGATTTTGCCGATCAAGTTACCGTCAAAAAAGCCCTCGAGGGGAGAACGGAACTTAAGGAATAATCATACATCCTTAGAGGAGGTCTTATGAAAGACACGATTGAGATCCGCTGGCACGGTCGGGCAGGACAGGGAGTCGTGACAGCCGCGGTGACTATGGCAGACGTTCTTTCGACAGAAAAGGGGAAGTTTGTCCAGGCTTTCCCCGAGTTCGGCGCCGAGAAACGCGGCGCGCCGATCCTGGCCTTTAACCGTATCAGTAAAAAGCCCATCCGCACTCATAGTCAAGTGTATTCTCCCGACATCGTCGTCGTCACCGACCCCAGCCTTCTCGGCCTGGTCGATATCAGCGACGGGGCCAAAGATGACGCCTTCTTCCTGATCAACACCACGTTCGACCTCGGCCTCATCCGGAAGAATCTCAAGCTGGGAAACAGGAAGATCTTCGGGCTGGATGCCTACACGATCGCCCGGGATGAGCTGGGCAAGGCCATCCCCAACGTTCCTATGGTGGCCGCCCTGGTCAAGATCACCGATCTCATGGACCTGGGGAAATTCAAAGAGAACATCAAGGAGTCCCTGAGCAAGAAGCTGCGCAAAGAAGTCGTCGAGATGAACTTGCGGACGATCGACAGAGCGTTCAAGGAGGTCAAGGAAGGATGAAAAAAGAAACCTGGAAAGAATTGCCTTTGGGATGTGTCAATGTCCACCCGGGAAATTCACGCGAGAATTTGACGGGGACGTGGCGTTCGGGATTGAAGCCCGAATTCATCGCAGAACCCTGTATTCACTGCATGTTCTGCTGGCTCTACTGTCCCCATTTCGCCATCATCGTCGAGGACGGCGTCATGAAGGCTATTAATTACAACTATTGCACGGGCTGCGGACTCTGCGCCGAGGAGTGCCCGACCAAGCCGAAATCGATCGTTATGGTCAAAGAAGAGGTCAAGCTGGCCGAAGGAGGGAAGAAATGAAGACGCTGAAACCACTCAACGGAAACCAGACCATCGCCGAGGCCACTCGGCAGGTGGACCCGGACGTGATCGCCGCCTATCCCATCACGCCTTCGACCGCCATCGTCGAGTCCATCGCCCAGTTTAAGGCGGACGGGCTGATCACGGGCGAATTTGTCTGCCCCGAAAGCGAGCACAGCGCGATGAGCGTCTGTATCGGGGCCGCTTCGGCCGGAGGCCGGGTCATGACCGCGACGTCGTCCCAGGGCTTGGCCTTGATGTGGGAAATGCTCTACATCGCGGCCGGGCTGCGATTGCCCATCGTCGCCGGAATCGCCAACCGCGCTCTCAGCGCGCCGATCAACATCCACGGCGACCACAGCGACACCATGGGCGCCAGGGATTCCGGATGGATCCATCTGTATTCGGAGAATTGCCAGGAAGCCTATGATAATTTTATCCAGGCCTTCCGCATCGCCGAACACATGGACGTAAGAACGCCGGTTTTTGTCGGCCTGGACGGTTTCATCATCAGCCATTCAGTGGAAGTCGTCCAGGTCGAGGATGACGCCGAAGTCAAGAAGTTTATCGGCGAGTATAAGCCCGTTTATTCGCTGCTCGATATGAGCAGGAAGATCACGGTCGGGCCGCTGGATTTCACGGATTATTATTTCGAGCACAAGCGCAGCCAGATCGAGGGCATCGAGAACGCGCCGGCCGTCATTGAACAGGTGGGAAAGGAATTCGGCCTGACGTTCGGACGCCCCTATGGTTTTTTTGAAGAGTATAGAATGGAAGATGCCGAGACGGCCATTGTCGTCATGAGCTCGGCGGCAGGGACCGGCAAGGATGCGGTCGATGAACTGCGGCAGGAAGGCCTTAAGATCGGATTGCTCAAGCCCAGGGTCTTCCGCCCATTCCCGTACCAAAAGATGGCCGAAGCCTTGAAAAAAATGAAAGCCGTGGCCGTTCTGGACCGCGCTTCAAGCCCCGGCGCGTTCGGCGCCCCGCTCTTCACCGAGATCCGCAACGCCCTCTATGACTATGCCGAGCGCCCAAAGGTCATCAATTATGTCTATGGGCTTGGCGGGCGCGACATCAAGGTCGAGCACTTCAAGGAAGTCGGAGCGAAGCTCGAGAAGATCCGCAAAACCGGAAAGGTCGAGGAAATGTGCGGATATCTCAACCTGAGAGAGTCGTGATAAGGAGTCGAACATGGCAGTCAGATTAAAAGACCTCACCAAAATCGAAGATAAACTCGTGGCCGGACACGGCATGTGCCTCGGCTGTGGAATTCCCCTGATTTTCAAGGTGATCCTGCGGGCGACCGAAGACCCGATCATCGCCGCCAATGCGACCGGATGCCTCGAAGTTTGCACAACGATCTATCCCCGTACGGCCTGGAATATGAACTGGATCCACAGCGCATTCGAGAACGCGGCCTCGACCATTGCCGGCGTCGAAGCGATGTACAAATCGTTGAAAAAGAAGGGTCAGATCCCGGCCGATAAAAAGATCAAATTCATGGCCATGGGCGGAGACGGAGGCACGTACGACATCGGCCTTCAAGCCCTGTCCGGGGCGGTCGAGCGCGGGCACAATTTTGTCTATGTCTGTTACGATAACAATGTCTATGCCAATACGGGCGGCCAGAGGTCATCCGCCACGCCTCTCGGCGCATCGGCGACGACCGATCCGGCCGGGGCCAAAAGCGCGGGAAAGATTCAGGGACGAAAGGACCTGACGAAAATCATGGCGGCCCATAACATCCCTTACGCAGCGCAGGCCAGCCCGGCAAGATGGCTGGACCTCTACAACAAGGCTGAAAAAGCTTTTAAAGCCGATGGCCCGGCCTTCCTCAACGTCATGTGCATCTGCCCGACCGAGTGGAAGTACGAGTCATCCATGGGGATCAGGCTGGCCCAGATGGCCCTCGATGCGTGCGTCTGGCCGCTGTATGAAGTTGAGAAAGGCAAGTACAAGATCAACTTCAAGCCCAAGGAGAAAAAACCGGTGCTCGAATGGCTCAAGCCGCAGGGGCGTTTCCGCCATCTCTTTAAAGAAGGCAACGCCTGGATGCTCGAGGCCATTCAAAAAGATGTCGACAAAGAGTGGGACGAGCTTCTCAAGATGGAAGCGCCCGCGTCCAAGTAGATCAGCTCGGAGGACCTACTTCGCGGCGATCTCCTCGTTCTGAACGAGTTCATAAAGAGTCTATGTGAGCAGTTAT
>JAPKZH010000492.1 GCA_026393905.1 Candidatus Aminicenantota bacterium | reverse complement strand
TAGAAGAGGCGTGTGGCCAGTCCGCGACCGCCTAGATAATCGGCGACGAGCGAAGCGTCGAGCGGCTTGGCCTGGACGTCGCCCCGGGAGAGGTCGATCGCCAGGATCCGGCCGTGAAAACCGTAGGGCGCACCGCTCATTTTTCTTGAAAACCTTTCATTCTCGGAACTTTAGAATACTAAATCGCACCCTTTATGACAAGATGAAATCCGTAATCGGACTATGCAGTCATTCTATCTAAAGCCGGGCGAGGAGTGAGTCCCGTAGAAAGCCGTCCGCTTTATTTTACGTCGGAAAGAAGAATTAAGATTTTAACATGATTAATCCCCCTACCCCCTTAGACAATTAAGGGGGATTAAAAATGTCGGAGCGGGCATGGTTCCTCGACGGAACGGAGAGGAGAGCGAAGCGAGGACACGGAGCGGATTTTCCTCGCCGGGGAAAATCCGCGTCTTTCCGAGGGACTCACTCCGAGCCTATCCTCCGCCCATGAGGGGGAAGACGGAAAGGACGTCGCCGTCGTTGAGCGGGGTCTCAAGGCCTTGAAAGGACTGGATGCCGGCGCCGTTTTTCATGACGACGATATGGGGCCTGAGCCTGTCGCCGTCAAATATTTCGAAGCGCCGGTCCGCGGAATCGCAAAGAACGGCCAGCACGTCCCGGACGGTGGTCCCGGCTTTAAGCGCCATCTCTTTTTCTTTAACGGTAAAGAGCTCACGGAAATAGGCGAAAAACTTGACCTTAACGGACATGGTTCCTGATTGTGTCGACAATTCGGCCCAAATCGGCTTCTTGAGCCTCAAAAATCTCGGCCGGTATCCGCCCCAATACTTTCAAATAGTCTTCGAGGATGCTTTTCCGAATCACCAGAAAGAATCGCCGAGAGAGTTCGGGGAGCCGCTGGCTCAGGGCAGGCCAGCAGCCTTTTCCTTCAAGCTCCAGAGGGCCCGCTTCATCGATGACCAAAAGCTCATCGCTTGCGCTCCGGCCGATGATTCTTACGGCCTCGGCGAGCCCCGCCGGGAGGACGAAATAAGGGCCGACTTTCTGCCAGCCGGACCGCCCGTTCCGTCTCAGGAATGGGATGCGAGTCCTTTTTTTCAGGTCGAACAGGTCATAGCCGACGGTTTCTTCGCCGTCCGTGATTCGATCGCTCAAAAAACCGTCGATCTTAACGCCCCGGAGCTTGAGCTCGGCCACGATTTTTTTTAGAAGTGTCGTCTTCCCCGACCCGACCTCTCCGGTCAAGACAAATATCATTCGACTAGCGGACGATGATCCGGGATTGGTCCACCTGGAATGAGATGACCTGGCCGGACGGGCTCATGGCCGAAATATTTGTCACGCCGATCATGCATTCCCCGGGACTTTTGCCCTCGAAAATCAGGGTGGCCAGCGTCCCTCCGCCCTTCATGCCTTTTCCGGGCTGGGGGCTTGAAAACCCGAGCGTACAAACGCCGGAGTTGTTGTCAATATTCTTTAAAAACGGGACATTGGCTCCCAACTGCCTCGTCATGCCGCCTTCCCGGACTTCTCTCAAGCTCACCAGCCGGGCATCATAGTTCAGGGCGAGCGAAAGGTTGCCAATCTCCTGGTCGCTGCGGATACTGACTGCGATGTTAAAGGGCCGGTTCGGCGAGACCTCATAATTTTTGGGCATCAAGATGACCGCATTGGCGGGGACGTTCTGCTGCAGCCGTTGAATAGCCCGCATCGCCTCGCCGGGATTGATCTCCCGGTCCAAGAGAGCTTCTTCAAACCCACCCAGGCCTCCGCTCCCGGACGTCACGGATTCGACATCGACCCACAGCGCTTTCAGGTCCTCCGGATTGAGAGGGATGGAGCGGACGATGTAGGGGGTGATGGTCAAGATGACATCGGTCTGCTCCAGGATCGTGTCCTCGGCGCCGAACAGCCTTCCCAGCACCGGGATATCTTTGAGCCCCGGAATGCCCTTGAGCGTCTTTCTCTCCTCGTCCCTCAACAAGCCGGCGATGAGCTTGGTCTCACCGTCCTTGAACCGCATGACGTTCTTGATCTCGCGATTTTGGATAATCGGGATATCGGCATACCCCTTTCCCCCGATCGAGGTCACCTTGATATCCATCTCCAGCGTGACTTCCTTCTCTAGGTGGACTTTGGGCTTGATCTTGACCTCAATGCCGACGTCCCACTGATCGATCTGGGTGATCGGCTGCTGGTTGAGCCCGCCCGCGATCAACGGCGAGAACGATGTCTTGGGAATCGGAATTTTCTGGCCGACTTTGTAATTGATTTCCTCGTCCGAAACACCGGGCAGGCGGGGCTGGGCGACGATCTTTGTCTCGGTGTCCGATTCCAGGAACTGGAGATAGGCCAGCGGCAGGCTGACGGAAAAATTATCGGCCTTTGAAAAATCAAGGCCTTTCAGGTTAAACCAGCTCGTGGTCTGAGTGCTGTCGGTCGGCGCCTCGCCATACCTCGCCCCGACGACGTTCTGATCGAAGCTCACGCCCAGCTGCCGCAGCTTGAGACGCGACACCTCCATGATTTCCAGGTCAATGAGCACTTCGCCCTTGGGCTTATCCCAGATAGCGATGAGCTTCTCCGCCAGTTCCAGCACTTGGGGCGTATCCCGGATGGTGACGGAATTCAGGTCTTTATCGAAGACCAGCATCGGGACCTTGCCTTGGGCGCGCTGGATCAGCATCGACATCAGATAGCCCTGGGCGGCATCGGCCTTCAGATTGGAGAGATAGAACGTCCGGATGGCGTTGACCTCATACTGCATGCGCTTCTGGGGCAAGTCGGGGACGATGATCACCGTCCGTTCGTCGATGATCCGGTAAAAATTCTTGGTCGCGTAGCAGACGGACTTGAGGGCTTCCTCGAAACTTAAGTCCGCAAGCTCCGTGGTAAAGGCCATTTCCCGGAAATTCTCATCAAAAAGCATATTGATGCCGGCCGATTTGCCGAGGGCGAGAAGGATCGACTTGAGGCCCGTTTCCGCCGGAAACTTGAGCTGGAGCCTATCCTCCTTGGCCTTGAGCTTGATCGGGAATTCCAGCTTCTCCTTCTTGGGCGCCGGCTCTTTCGGCGTTTCCGCCGTCAGAACCCGAGCCTCCCTGGCGATTGACGTGTCGCGGAGGTTGTAGCTCAGCGCCTTGGCGTATTCGGCCTTGGCCTCTTCCTTCCGGCCCTGGGCGACGAGCTTGCGGGCTTCCTGGAGGTGGAAGAGGCTGGCCCCGATCCTGGCCCGGATCAGGGCTAAGCGGTAGACCGGCTCCTTGGGATTCTCCAGGCTGGCTTTTTCATAGAATTGGATGGCTTCCTCCCACTTCTTGTTCATCTCAGCCTGGGTGCCCAGCTTGTAGTTCAGGCTGAGCGTAACACATCCACAGAGAGCTAATAAAAAGATTCCTAGGAAAGCGACTTTTTTCATTTCTGAGGCTGAAATTCTTAAGATAAACTTCCACGATAAGGATATTTCAGGAAAAGGGCTATGTCAAGCGACGCCTTGGACGGGCAAGAATGTTCCTCCCAGATGTCTTCAGAGCAGGTCATCAAATGGTTTCGTTTTCTTATCCAAGCCCCACATTTTTTTTAGCGAACGAAAGTCATATTTCATATTGCTGACGATATTACAATTGTGGATGCACCGGCAGTGCAGCTTCTCAATATAATTTCTGACCTTTTTCGAATTCCAGAGAGCTGAGAAGTCATAGTGGAAATCCTTCAGGTTGCCGATCGGTTTCAGCATCTCGCAGATGGCCACATCCCCGTTCTGATAGATGACGCCATCATTCACCCCGGCCACGCATTTCATTTGGATCGGCCGGCCCTCAAGGGTATCCAATTGTACGGACAGCTTCAATTTTTGGAGGGGTGACGCCTCGTAGGTTTCCTGGACCCTCGATATCGTGGCCCGCAGGTCGCCAAGCGTTTCCTCGGAAAAATCCGTCGAAATCTGCGGATCCAACCCGGAGAGCTGTCGCCGATCGATCCCGAAGACTCCGGTTGAGCTTCCCCGGAGAAGTTGAATTTTGTGGTTAACATCGAGATGATTTTTAACATAAAAAAACAAATCATCCAGTTGACGGAGGTTGTGTTCGCCCACGGTCGTCACGACATTGATGCCCAAATTCTGGAGTTTTTTCTCAGCCTTGAGCTTTTTTAAACGATTGATCGAGGCGACCGTCTTCTCAAAGCACCCCTCGACGCCTCGGATTTTGTCGTGAATATTTTGGCTCCCATCGAGGGAGAACGAAAAATCGAACAGCGTTTTTGGATATTTTTGGCAAAAAAAATTGGCCAATTCGGTGATTTTCTCAGTCAAAATGCCATTGGTAGGAATGGCAATGATTCGCGGATTATTTTCTTTGAGGGCAAATTCGACACATTGGAAGAGTTGGGGATGCAACGTCGGCTCTCCCCCCGTCAGGATAAGAGTGGACAGGCGGTTTTTTAGAGAAGAAATGATCTTTTTGTAATCCTCCAACTGCATATCTTCCTTCGATTCGAGCTGCTTCCAATAAAAACAATGCTGGCAGCGAGCGTTGCATCGGGATGTGATGAAAATGAACAGGACGGACGGAGTCTGCAACCGTCTTAGATAGAGATTGTTTTGGAGAAAAACACGATAAAGATTCATCGTTCTTAAAAATGGATATTTTTTCAAGCGGGAAACCCAACAAACTGGAAGGATCTTTGGAAACACCTCTATCGATTCCTTCTCTTTTTTATTCGCCGCAGAAAAGGCATTCTCACCAAGTTCCAGATCAAGCTTATAACGACCCAGAAAAAACATGAACACGCCTGAATCAACCTCTTTCCTTCTCGGAGCGGCAGCAGGAGAAAGTCTTTGATCTGGCCATGGAGAATGATAAAGAGCATTCTGTTCCTGGCGATCAAAAAATTTGTTTTGGACGAGCGTCTTCCCTCCTGACTTCGATGATGAATGGCCAGGGTCTTTGAGTCCATCACGATTTTGTAACCGAGTTTTCTCAGCCTCAAGCAAAAATCGGTGTCCTCATAGTAGGTCTGGAATATTTCTTCAAAGCCTCCTAATCTGTCAAAAAGATTTTTCCTGGTCGTCATGTTGCAGGTTGACAGAAATTCTGTTTCCCGACGGATATTTCGCCAGCCTCCAAAGATCCTCCTGATCTCGCCGGTCTGTAGAGAAATCGTTCTTAGGGGGAGGTCATATTCTCCTCCGTCCCGGCGCTCGACATCGCCTCCAACCGCTCCGATCTGGCTATCTTGCCCCATGATTTCGATGACGTTGTCGATGACATTCTCGTCGAACAACTCCGAATCGGAATCCAAGAACATCATCAAGGCTCCCCGCGATGCCTTGGCCCCAATATTTTTTGCTGCCGCCGCTCCTCGCGGCCCCGTGTTATCGATCACCCGGACCGACAATTCTCGAAGGAGCGGGTGGCCGTAAATCTCCTTTCTTTTGGAAAAATCATCCACGATGATGATCTCGTAATCGCGGCAACGTTGTTTTTTGATGGATTCCAAACATCGGATAAGATCATCGCTCCGATTTTTGTTAGGAATGACGATGGACACGATGTTCTTTTGAGGGGCGTTCATGGAGGACTTATTATTCTTTAAAGGCCATTTTGCATGAATCTTCAGGATTTGCTCAAGGATCTGTGGGTCTGGTAAGAAATCCTCGCTTTCATCCTCTCGAGCATTTGATCATACACCTTTTCTTTGATCTGAGGAAATGGCCTTTTCATTCTTTTTTCCTAGAAAATAGAGCCCCGATGCGATGCGATGAGCGCCAGCTCCTTTGGAAAAAATAAAATCCAAATATTTTATAGGGAACGTCAGCCAACCGGTCATAAAACCGGCCACTCCTCTCAATTTCTTTTTTTCAGAAAATCCGGTCAAGAAACCGGTCAGATATTCGCGAAGAACCCAGCTCAGAGTCGAACTGGGACCGGCGCAGACGCCAGAATCGATTCGAGCAAATCTTGAAAAAAGACAAACAATCCCCTCGCCGGTAAATCGATAATAATCATGAGGTGTCGGATGATAGCCCTGCAGAAAAGGGATCTCGGCATAGACGAAACCTTCATTTTTTAATACCCGAAAAATTTCGGATACGACTTGTTCCGGATTGCAGACATGCTCTAGGAGAGCTTGGCAAATGACGCCATGAAAAACGTCATGGCTGAACGGAAGATGATGGGCGTCGCCCAAGACATCGACCGTGGCGAAGCGGCTCATGTCCAAGTTCAATATTTTGGTACGCTGATCTTCTTTAAGAATTTTTTCGCCGAGGAACCGCTGCCCGCTTCCCAGGTTTAACAATACGGGTTTTGGGAATGCCGATAAATATTGATTCAAGAGGCGGATATTCTTTCGTGCGCCCGTGTTCAATGTGGGACTGGGAATTTTATAGAGCTTTTTGATAACATTCTTTAAATTCATGTTCCACTTTTCATCCAGCCTGCTCTATCAATAATCGGACTCTTGTTGGATGGCCCAGCGATTGCGTTCTTGGACCGTTTCGCCCTTGGATGGTTCAGATCGCTGTTGGGGATGAGAATTTTCTTTGCAGCGCCGGGGTCATTGTTCTTTCTATGGCCAGCCAATGACATGCGCTGGCGTTCCGAGGGCCATAGTACACTCCCTCCCAACCTCTGTCAACCTTGGCTCTGGTGGCCCTGGGATGTGATTGAATACGGAGGGCAGGCCCGCTGTTTCCCGGCTTTGGGATTACCAAAAGGAGACTTTCCAGGAGAACTCACGGTCGAAGGCTTTGTTGAATTCAGAGACATCAGCCTTGAGGGCGGGAAGGGAAGATTCGTATTTGGAAAAAATCCACAAGCGGGGCTCGTTTTCGGAAAAAAGAATAATCCTCAGCCCCCATTGAGAATCTTTCTCGACGAAAGGTACCTGTTCGGAGTCGCAAATGACGATATCGGCCGTGGTCCGGAATTCTGAAAAAATCTTTTCACTGCCCTCAAGAGTGATGTCTAAAAAAGAGATGCGCGTTCGTCGGAAATAATAGTACAAATTGGGAGGCTCAATACTCCGATGGAGGGCGAGAACGGTTGAAGAAGAGGGCACGTATTTTTGGATCAAGTAGCCTGCGGCTTTCGTGCCCGGATCTGGAATCCTCCCCCCACGACCCAAGGTCACCGAGCTGGGATCCCATCCTTGGTCGCGAAAAAAGATGGTTTCGACGGTCCCCCAAAGCGTCACCAGGAAACACAGGGTCAAGATGGCCAGGCTGAGAACGCGCCATCTTTGAATCCATCGGTCAAAGACGACGAATATACATAAGACCCAAAAGTAAATGCCCATCAGCATGTTGTCTCGGACGACCGTGAGTCCGGGCGGCGCTCCGAAAAAAAGTGGGGCCAAATAAGCCGCACCGCAAAGAGCGAGAAAAAGGGCGGCGTTAGACCTAAAGCGTTTTCTCAAAATGAGACTCGCCAAGGTTATCGCGATGAGGACGAAAAGAGCCCATCCCACGTCGCCGACAAAATCAGAAAAGTGATCCAGAACATAAAAACCGAGACGAGTTTTTTTCCAGAAGGTATGATAAATCGGATATGCATACAATGGAGTAAGGAGTAGAGGAAAGAGAAAGAGCCAGCCCTCGAGAGCCGCTTTTGAGCTGAGAACAAATCGGGTCGGGGAAAGGAAGAGGAGAGCAAAAAAGAGACACGGGAGAAAAGGAACAATATAACCGTGGCTGATCAGGTAAAGGCCCACCGAAAATGAAGCCAGAAACCCTGAAGGCAAGGTTCGAGTCTGGAAAAAATGGACGAGCGATCCTGTGGCCAGAGTCACAAAAAAAACTCCCAGGGCATCAAAGCCCCAGAGGAATCTTGACAACATGACATGGATGGGCAAAACGGCCATAAAAGCTGAACCGGCCAAGGCTCCTGATCGACTACAATGGAGCTTGCGCAAGAGGAAAAAGGTCAAGGGAACCTGAAGAGACCCGATGAGAGCGCTCGGAAGTTTCCACCAGAATTCAGTTAAGGTGATATGACAGGCAGAAAGTGTGCTGACAAATATTTTCGCGATCACGTTGATAAGAACACCATAATTCTCTTTGAGCATCCATAGATATCCGCGGTGTCTCACAACCTGGGCGGCGAGCTGGCAATTATCAGCACTGTTAAAGTTCGTCCCGAGATAGAGTATCCTGAGAAGAAGGGCAAGCAAAAAAAAGAACAGGACTTGCCAGACAAGCTTTGGGTTATCTGCCGGTTTCAGCGCAGCCAAGAGGGTTCTGCTCCCCCAATTCTGTGATTCACGGATTTCATGGCCTGGATTCGATCATCGGATTCGATTAATCAAGAATGAAGGGCATCTTCAAAATCGACGGCGCACTTTCATCCTTAAAATGTTAGAAAAAATGCCTCTTTTGCAGAAATGCTAATCTCTTTTAGGTTTAAAGTCAATAGATCCAAGGCTTGATGCCGATGTCCATCGGAAAAGCGAGGGGGGAATCATCGGGGCATGAGCTATTGACAGGAATTCAACATGAATGGTATGTTTCAAAAAGGATTTTGCGGTTCCAGGGCTACCAAGTTAGCATAAAAACTAAGAGGGATATTTATGAGACAGGTCATCCCGGGCCAAGCCAATCGTTTGA
>JAPKZH010000425.1 GCA_026393905.1 Candidatus Aminicenantota bacterium | reverse complement strand
AAAGCAAACTCCTATCCCCTATGACAAAGTTAAAGACGACAAGATTGATATCTTGGTCGTTTCATCAATAGAGTGGAGAGAAAAGGATTGATGAGGCGAAGAATATCAGAGGCCATTTTCTTGTTTAAAGCATCAAGCGGTCGTGTTTTAATGTCATTCTTTTGGTTGTTGTATTTATTGATGATTTCGAGCTGTAATGGTCCTGCGGAAATAACTTACGAGAACGGGATAGAAGTGGTTTCCAATAAAGTAGAGCCCAAGAGGATAAACAAAAAACGCATTAATATTTCTTTGGAAGAAATAAATGTTATTGATTTAGAAAGTCCAGAGTTTCTTGAAAAAGGGATGGGATCAGCGGGGGAGTTTGATGTCGACTCGGATGAGAATATCTATATCGTCGGATTTAAAAACAAAGAGTATTATATCAACAAAATAGATAAGATGGGCAATCTGATTTTATCATTTGGACGAAGAGGTGAAGGCCCGGGCGAGATTAATACGCCAATCCGTCCTACAATATATGATGAACATTTTTTATTTATCACCGATATGTTTAAAAAATTGATTTATTACGATTTGCGAAGCGGAAGATGTGTGCGGGAAATTCTTTTTAGAACGCCCATGCTAATCGCCGAATGTCTTCCCAATAATAAATTTCTTGTTTATAAATCAAAAAATAGTTCTGGTAGCAAAGAAATATATTTTATGTGTTTGGCAATATATGACGATAAATGGAAAATGATAAAAGAATTGGATGTGGATGAATGCCCGCCCCAGGAGGAGATGGGATTGTTGCCGCCTTATTTTATGTGGAGGGTGTCAAACCAGGGTATCTTTATCGTCAATGAAAAAAGAGGGTATGAGATACAAAAGTTTGATCATGATGGAAAATTGTTAAGAAAAATAAAAAAAGAATACCGGCCAGTCAGGTTATCGGAAGAATTAGAAAAAGAAATCGCCGGGCCAAACTATCAGGTAGACCATTTATATCAGGGGAAGAAAATGCGCTACCTAGCGCCGATGAATTCCATTTTTTGCGATGACGAGGAAAGGTTTTTTGTCATGACGTATGAAAAAAGCGACATGGGCGCTGGATTCATCCATAATGTTTTTAATGCGGATGGGTTATACATAGGCGATATAATAATCAATAAGGTTTGGGCGGGTATAATCAATAGTCCAAAGTATACGGTGATTAAAAATAACAAGCTTTATTATTATAGAGAAAAAGCCAATGGGTTTAGAGAATTGGTCGTCTGTCATATAAAATATGAATAAATTGTTGCAGGTCACCAAAGCACTGGTTTTTCAATCCAGAATCAGCTTTGCGGCTTTTTTTGGCTCCTGAGGGCCGTGATAGATTTCTCGATCCGGCGCCAGCGCGTCTCGGCCTGTTTGGCTGCATCGATCCAGAGCGCGTACTCGCGCTGGTGGCTGTAAGAAAGTGACCGATACCGCTCCAGCACGCCAGCCCGCTTGTAAGCGGCTTCAACATCGCGCGACAATTCGATGACGCGCGGCGAGCAATCGAGGTCGACCGTCACCTGGATCTTGTCCCCCCGATCTTTTTGGATACGCTCGCGGATCTCCTTGAGGATCAAAAGCATGTGACGCTCCGAGCCCATCTTGACCATTGAGCCGCGGTAGGGGATGCCGTCGAAATTCACGTTTACCGGTACTCGACCTTTGACCCCATAGAGTTACTCGACATCGTGTGGAAAATAAACGAAGGCGCCGCCGCCCTCCTGGCGATGGATCACGCCCTCGAACTCGATGAGGCCTGGATTTTTATATGTCACAGGCATAGCCAACCTCCAGCATATCCTCGGCTACTGTAGCCAATGCGGCTGGTTTCTGTCAATTCGGAAATTAGCATGGCAAGCGTTCCCTCTTCCTCCTGCCGTGATTTAACAAATTCTTAACAAAATCTTGACAATTTGATGACAACTCTCTTTGCCAAAAATCCTACATTGGTACCGGAGACGATAGACATGAGCGGACCAACACTTCAGACAACGACGCATCGTCAGGGAGGCCGGCCATGACCGCCTTTTACATGAAAAAATGGTATTTCGACTTAATCACGGATAAGGGCGAGACCTTTTATGCCTACTTTATCACCTACCGGATCTTCGGAAAAAGCCAAGGCCTCGTTTCGGCCCATTTGACCTTGCCGGACGGCAACCTTATGCAGGATTCCATCGCGACAGAATATTCCTCTCCAAATGTCGAAGGGAAGCTCGCTATGGGACCCCATTTTCTTATGCAGCAGAACGGGCGGGCGAAAATCCATATGGAGTTGAGCCATTTCACGATCGACCTCCAATATTTTTCTCTCGAGAGATTTCTCAAATGGCACGTTCCCCAGCCCCGGGCTAGAGTGGAGGGGACGATCAAAAATACCTTTCAAGTTCTGAAGATCAACGGATTCGGCTACCAGGACATCGTCGAGACAAACATTCCTCCGTGGCGGCTGCCTCTGGCCGAGCTCATTTGGGGAAGAGCCCACTGCGGCGGACGGACGGTTGTCTTCAACCAGATCACGACGAAAAAAAGAAATGTCATTCAAAATATCCACCTGAGCGCTGGCGCCGATGCCGACAGACCGTCTCAGACTGAGGACTCGGCGTCAGAATCGGAAGACAACCAGCAGTATGCTCTCCAAACAAACAATGGGGATGAGGAAACACGGATCGCCAAAAGCGGTTGGACATTGCTCCTCAAGCGGCGGAGCATCATCGAAGAAAGTCCCGTCACCACCTCGGATCGGATCCGGTCCTCTTTCTTGAGGAACGCCCTGGCCCGGATCGCCGGCAATCCACAGGAAAAAAAGATGTTCTCGGAAGCGCGGCTCTCCGATGGCGAAAAAATTTGGGATGGCCTGGCCATCCATGAAAGGGTGCTCTGGCAATGGAAAACACGCTGATTCTAGATGTCCATCCAAAGTCGCATTGGAGCGTGCCGGCCATCATTCTGCTCTACATTTTCATTTTTTGGCTTTTTCTTCCTGTATTTTTGTTTGCCGTCGGACTCCGTTTAGACATGCTCGCGCCCGTGGCTATGTCCGCTGCGGCGGCGAGCACAATCTTCGGCTGGAGCCTGGTCGTTTGCGGTTTCTCGCTCCTGGCCGCCAGCATGGGACAGCTCTGGTTCCAAGGGAGAGGCCTGCCGATTTCCCACCTCCCTCCCTGCCAGTTCGTCGCCAACGGCATCTACAAATATTTCCGCCACCCGATTTATCTCGGCTTTAACGCAGCCTTTGCCGGGCTGGCCGTGTTGATCGCATCGTTCTGGTCGCTGGCCTTCAGTTCTCCCCTGCTCTTGGCCGGCTGGATCATCTACGCCCGGTTCTACGAAGAGCCCGCCCTGATCAAGCGTTTTGGAGATTCGTACAAAGCGTATATGGAAACGACGCCTCTGTTGATCCCCAAAAAAGTAAAGCGATCGGCAGCCGGCATCCTGCGGCCGTTGTTCAAGATGATCTGCGTCGGATTGACGGCCCTTGCCCGCCGCCCGGTCCTCTTTCGCCGGGGCAACCTGATCCTCGTCACCAACGGGGTGTTTGTGATGACGGGAGCCTTTCTGTTCGTCCAGCACGTGACAACGCTTTTTCTCATCCAGGGCATCCAGAAAAGCCGGGTGGCGGTCTTTCTTTTTGGGACGATGCTCTCGGCTTCGTTTTTCGGTTACTTCTTCTGGTGGTTGGGGCACTGGAGAGAACTCATCCGCCAGCCCTGGCTCGGCATCAAGAACAACGGCTTTGTTTCCTTCGGCGCATTCTTCGGGCTCATTTTCGCTTCCGCCATCTTCGCCTGGAGGTTTCACTATCCGGCCTTGATGATCACGGACGTCGTCGTCAGGGGCACGTTCATCAATTACGCCATCGGAAGGATGGGCTGCGTGACGTACGGCTGTTGCTGGGGAAAAGCTTCGACCCATTATGGCATCCTTTACCAAAATCCCCAGGCCAAGGTGCTGCGGCTGACCGGCAAAAAAGAGGCCCTCTGCTATCCTACCCAGGCGTTTTCATCTCTGGAAGGACTCCTTCTCTTCGTCCTGTTGAACGGCCTGGCCTTCAAAAGACTTCCGGCCGGCTTCCTGACGGCCATGGTCTTCCTCCTCTACCCCGTCGGCCGAACGTTCATCGAATTTTTCCGCGAACGGAGACTCTGGTTTCACGAGCACTTCAACGAGGGGCATCTGAGCTGCGCCGTCATGTTCCTTCTCGGCCTGGCCCTCCTTTTCTCTCTCTCGCCGGTCATCACCGGTTATTCGCCCCGGCCCTGGAATGGCCATGCTTTTATCGAAGGCCTGTCGCTCCTCCCCATCACACTTTTGATTGGCCTTTGTGTTTTCTTTGTCACGAGCTTTCACTGGAAGAGGATCGGAACATGGTAAGGACGAATCCGGACCGCGCATTTTTCCTGAAGGCCAGCCTGATTTTTTATGCGCTCTGGATTGTCTCTTTCCAGCTGGTAGGGCGCTATGCGGTTCAATTGCCCGGGCGCGACATGACATCGGCCTGGGACCAGCGGATTCCTCTCGTCGCGGCGTTCATCTGGCCCTACGAGATCTGTTATATTTTCCCCTTTCTTCCTCTTTTTGTCCTCAAAGACTGGCACAGGTTCAACCGAGCCCTGCTGGCCGTCATCATCGCCAACCTCCTGGCCTACATCGTCTATGTCACCTTTCCCATTGC
>JAPKZH010000482.1 GCA_026393905.1 Candidatus Aminicenantota bacterium | reverse complement strand
CCATCGTCTTCGCCAAATCCAAGATCATCACCCGGGAGAATCTCCCGGATTTCTTCCTGGTGCCTGAAGACGAGCGCCGCGACTTCGCGGCCGCCGGGGGCGCCGAGCTCAATCTCCGGGATCAGACCATCGCCTTCCAGAAAAGACTCATCGTGGCCACGCTGAAAAAAACGAAAGGCGTCCAGAAGAACGCGGCCTCCCTGCTCGGGGTCAAGCCGACGACGCTGAATGAGATGATCAAAAGGCTCAGGATCGACGTCAGCGAGTTTTGAGAGCCGGGTGGCGCGGCATGTCCCTATCCGTCCTCGCTGAAGACCCGCCCACCGACCACCCCGGAGACACAAGCCTATTTTGCTCCCCCTTTAATTCGCTAAGGGGGGAAGCGGGGATTAATATTCATAGTTCAGAATCTTGAATGCGTCTCCGGAAATACGATTCACTCATCAGCTCCGGGCGGATAGGGACATGCCGCGCCACCCGGCTCTCATTTAATTGGAATAGGGCTAATAGAGCGAAATGAAAACTCCCCGGGCAAAAGCCTGGGGTTTACTGGCATTTTCTATTGAAAAGTGATTATTATGAAAATTTGCCCGGCACAAGCTTGTCCGGATTAATTTTAATTTTGGCCGGTTTGACGGCCGTCCGGAACTCGAACTCCTTGGTCTTTTCATCGATCACGACCATCTGCTTGACTATTTTTTCATTCTCCTGCCATTCCAGCCACAGCGGGAAGACAAAAACGTCCTTGGTCTGGTTTACCCGGAATTTGAGGACGTAGGCGTCGTCGGTTTTTTGGAGGACATGGGCCGTATAGACTTCGGGAAGGGCGTGGGATTGGAACCAGACCTTGAAGAACGCCTGGAGATTTTTTCCCGAGACGCTCTCCATGGTGCTGACGAAACTCGAGGTCCTGGCTTCCCCGTATTTATGGGTTTCATAGAACTTCCGCAAGCCTTTAAAGAATGGATCGTCCCCCAGAAGCTCGCGGAGCATGTTCAAGGCGATGGCCGTCTTATTGTAGACGATCGCCTGGAAAGCCTTGAAATCGAGGTAGCTCAACCGTGAACCCAGCGTAATCGGGCCGAACACGGATTTTTTGTCGGTCCACTGGGAAAATTTCTTGAGGATGTTCAAAAAAACCCGGTCGCCAAGCTTCGTCTTCAGATAATAGACGGCGGCGAATTGGGCCAGTCCTTCGCTCAGCCACTGGTCATGATACTCGGCCCCTGTCACAGCCTGGCCCCACCACTGGTGGGCGATCTCGTGGGCGAGGTAATATTCCTTCCAACGGGAAAGATCGACCGGGCTGTCGGCGTTGACCAGGTAAGCGGGAGTATCCTGGGTCCGGCGGAGCTCGTTCAGGACGACGAACGAGGCCGGGCTGTGCCCGCCGCCGGTCGGCCAGAGCCTCTGGATCACGTTCAGCTTTTCATAGGGATAGGGCCCGAACCAATTTTCGTAACACTTGATGAGAGCCCGGGATTCGTCCAGGAGGCTTTTTCGCTGAGAGCGAATGTCATCGGAGGTGAAGGCTTGGATGGGGACGGACGCCTTGCCGCCGTTGCCGTTGCCGTTGGTCACTTTGGACAGCTTGCCGACGATGAAGGACAGGTATTTCACGGGATATTTCGTTTCAAAGGTATAAAGGGAGTTCCCGATTTTATCCAGGGATGAAACGCGCCGGACTTCATCCAATTTTCCCTGCTCTGTGAGCTCGCCGTTGGAGATGCAGAGGAAGTAGGGAGGAATGCTGAATCTCAGCCGGGCCTGAAAATAATCATTGTCGGCGGGCGCAGGATACCAATAGGCCGACTGGCTGTAGAGGTAGCTCTCGTAGGCGGGCTGGATGAGCGAGATGGTCTCGTTGTACTGGCCGCCCGGGACGATATCCGTCGTTTGGATAGGGGGCTCGAGCTCTCCCCGGTAGTAGACTTCGATGGCAAAAGGCTTGCCTTTCTCGGCGGGCTGGAGAAGGTACACATACAGGTACTTCCTCAACTTGTCCATGGTGTAGAACAGCTCCCGGCCAGCCTGGTCGTAAATCCGTAGGATGCTCAGGCTCGGGTTGAAGTTGAACTTCAGGTTATCCACGGAGTCCAACAGTGGAAGAACCTCGACCCGGGCTTTGGCCGAAAGATAAGTGCCTTGCGGCTTGAAATCGATGTCCATTTGATAACTTTGGATGTCGAACTTCTGGCCGAACGAGATGAACATCTGTTTTCCCTCGCTCTCATCCCGGGCCGGCGAGTACAGGTTGACGATCCGGCCCTTCTTTTGCGAGATCAGATGAATCTCTTCCTCGGAAAACGGCGAATTGATATAGGTCAGCTCGCCCAAGCGCTCGGCTCCCAATTCGAACACGACCTGGTTGCCCTGCGGGAGGAAGGACAGCAGCCCCTGGGTCAGGGAATTCTCGATGGTGAAGGATTTGGCATAATATTTGGTGAACAGCGAATAAGCCCGGTTGTTCTCCGGCTCCGAAACGGCCTGTGGGCTTTCTTCGGGGGCTTCGATAATCCTGATGTTATTCTCGAAAAACGAGCTGGAAAAACGCAAATAGACGTATCCGAGACGGTCTTCCAGGAAGTCCTTTTTATAGGCCAGTTCCAGCTGATGTTTCTCGACAGGGTCGGAGGGTGAAAAAAAGAGGTGGCCTTTGCCGATCACGACCAGGGCCGTCTCCACATTGGGAATATTATCGTGAAAAATCCAAGCGTCGTTGAAGGTGATCTGGATATCGTCGTGCCGGATCTCGACCCGGCTGGCGTGTTCCGGTTTTCCCGAGGGGATACGGATTTTATAGAGATTGCTGATGCTCCCGGTGACCTCTTTTGTTTGGACCTGCCATCGATCATCGGCGTTTTCCAGGACGACATGCCACGTTTCCAGCATGGCCGAGTACACATTCTCATAGAGGACTTGGTAATAGAGGTTGGGATTCGGGTCTTTCTCATTGCCCCGGGTCGCCCGGTGGAAAGTGACTTTGTCCATTTTCCATGTGTCTATGAAGGAGGTGACGACGGCATTTTCCTCCGGGCGAAGGCTCGGGGCAAAATCACTCAAATACGCTGTCTGGTTTTTCGTCTCGAATGACTTTTTGAGACGGGCAAAAAGGTCGTCGATGCTATCGCCGGCGACGACCCCCTGTCGGCCCCAAAAAAAGAAGAGGCACAAGGCGAGGACGCTGCGTCCCCACAATCTCCATTTCACCATTTCATTATAACAAAAGCGGTCCCGGGCAGGACATTTCATTTTCATTCCAAATTTTCTAAAGCATTTTTCGTGCCAAGAGAAATTTGAAGCGGGCAGGCCGAAACATTGCCTTTTCAGCGATTTAGGATTGAAAACGGAGGAAGGATGTTTACGTTATGTAAACAAGTTTTACATTTTTATTTCTTTTCCAGGTTCCTCTTGAGTTCCTTTTTAAAATCTTCCTCCCACGTGACAAAGCTGTGGAAGAATTTCCAGTCCCCCTCGTCAATGCCCCGGGTGATTTCCGTGATATGAGAAGTCGAAGCACCGAACGCCTCGACCGCGTAGACGACGGCCTTCTCCGGGTCGACTTTGTTGCCGCAGGTATATATGTCGAGCGCCCCGTAACGCATCTCCGGCCAGGTATGAGTGGAAATGTGGGATTCCGAAATCACCACCACGCCGCTCACGCCGCTGGGAGGAAACTTGCTGAAAGCAATGGCCCAGACTTTAGCCCCGGCGATCTCGGCGGCTTTGACCAGGATCTCCTGGACCTTCTGGACGCTGCCGATGATTTTCGGGTTGCACCCGGACGCCTCTACGATATAGTGATGGCCGATGGGCTCATAGATTTTCTTGGGCATTTTTCCGTCCTCCGATCCTGAACGGTATTATGTCACAACCCTCAAGGCTGTCAAGGAGACTTTTCAGACAAAAACCCGCCGCTCGTCCTTGACGATGTTCAGGACGATATGGGTGACCGTTCTTCCGATGAACCGCATCGCGTTCAGCTTTTTCAAAAAGTCGTTGAGGTCCTCTCGCCCCTTGAAATAGGCGATCACCAGCGAGTCCCATTCGCCGGTCACGTCGTAAACGCCCGCCACCTGCGGGATCAGGGCGATCTTCTTCTGCGTCTCCAGCAGCTTGCCCTGGGAAATGCAGAGGGCGATGATGGCCGTCAGGTCGAAGCCGAAATGCCCGGCGTCGATGACGGGAATATATCCTTTAATGGCCCCCAGGCTCTCCATTTTCTTGACCGCATGGATGACGACCGGGGCCGATGTCCCGACCTCTTTGGCAATTTCCCGGAAGCTCTTCCGGGCGTTCCGATTCATTAATATCCTCCCCCGGCCGTCGCTCTGCCGGGAACGACCCGAGGAAGACTCCGATATTTTGTTGAGGATAAAAAGGAGGTTGGCATTGGATCCAATGAAAGATCGCGAAGAGAAGGAATTAGGGTTTAAAAACGAAGAGGACGTTCTCCGGACCGTCCTTGACCCATCCCGGAAAATCGAGTTTGTCCGGGTCATCTTTCCCGACATTCTGGGACGGCCGATGGACTTCTCGTTCCCCAGCTCGGAGCTTGAAAAAGCATTCCGCGATGGGAAAGGCTTTGACGGGTCCTCCGTCGAAGGATTCGTCCGGATCGAAGAGAGCGACCTGACCATCCGGCCCGATCCTGCGACCTTCAAGGTCCTGCCCTGGGAGTACCGAGGATTCGCCGAGGAGACCACTTGGCGCGAAGCGATCATGTTCGGCGATATCCTGACGCCCGAGGGAAAGCACTACGTCGGCGATACGCGCTATGCTCTCAATCAAGTCCTCCGGCGCGCCCGCGAGGAATACGGTTTCGACGACTTCAAGGTCGGGCCCGAGCTCGAATTCTTCATCTTTGCCAACAACCGGGAGGCGGTGCCCAAAGATGAGGGCGGTTACTTCTTCGGCGGGCACCACGGTGAGATCCGCAAGGAAATTCAGCTGCTCCTCAAAAAAATGGGGATTCTCTCCGAATATGATCATCATGAAGTCGCCCACGGCCAGCACGAGATCGACCTCCAGTACTCAAGCGCGCTGGACATGGCCGACACGGCCATGATTTTCCGGTATATGGTCAAAAAGGTCGCCCGGATGCACAACCTCTACGCGACCTTCATGCCCAAACCCATCAACGGCCAGAACGGCAGCGGCATGCATGTTCACCAGTCCCTTTGGAAGGACGGAAGAAACGCCTTTTTTGACCCAAAAAATCCCTATCACCTCTCTTCCACGGCCTTCTCCTACATGGCCGGCTTGATCTGCCATGCCCGGGAAATCTCCGCCGTTTTCAGCCAGTGGATCAATTCCTATAAACGGCTGATCGAAGGCTACGAAGCGCCTGTCTATATCGCTTGGGGGCAGAGAAACAGGTCCGCCTATATCCGAGTCCCGGAATACCAGCCCGGCAAGGAAAACGCCACCCGGATCGAGCTCCGCTCCCCCGACCCCGGCTGCAACGTTTATCTGGCCTTTTCGACCATGCTGGCGGCCGGTCTGAGAGGCATTCAAGCCCAGTATCCGCTTCCGCCCTCGGTCGAAGAAAATATCTATAAGATGAGCAACTCCCGCCAGAAAAAATTCAAGATCCAGACGCTGCCGCGGAACCTGGAAGAAGCGGTGAAGCTCGCCGAGAAAAGCGAGGTCGTCCGCGAAACGCTGGGCGAACACATCTTCTCCCAGTTCATCGCCAACAAGCTCCACGAGATCAAAGACTACGCTAAGAACGTCAGCGCCGAAT
>JAPKZH010000115.1 GCA_026393905.1 Candidatus Aminicenantota bacterium | reverse complement strand
AGTCTGATGAAGACCGTTTCCCCCGGGACGATCGACTTTTACGCCAGAAGCCTTGCCGAACTCTATCTCCTTAAAGATGTCGCCGCCAAGGCCGAAGAGGTCTACGGCCGGAAATACATGAAGGGCAAGGCCGACCAGGTCGGATACGACCTGATCAACTACGCCCGATTCTGGTCCGAAATGAATAAAAACATGGAATCGACCGTCGAGATGATGGAGACGGCCCTCCGGCTGGATCCGGAGAATCCCTATTTTCTCGAGTCCGCGGCCGATATCTATTTCCAACTGAAAAAACCCGACAAGGCCCTCGCTATATATGGGCCCGAATACGCCAAGAAAATCCAGAATAAAGCGCCATACCTGACGGGTTACTCCCGTTACTGGAACGATCGGAAAGAACGCCTGGACGAGGCTTTGGCGGCGGTTTTGAGGGCGATCGCCATCGCCCCGACCGCGCGCGCCTGGGACATCGCCGCCCAAATCTACATCAACGTGGGCCGCTACGACGAAGCTCTGAAGGCCGAAGAGACGGCCATCAAGCTGGCCGGAAGCCCGAATCCTTCCTACGACGCGCGCCTGAAGCAGATCAAGGCGGCTCTCGAAAAGAAATAGCGCGACGCGCTGGGGCTGAAGCGGACGAGATCTCGCCCTAGTCCGGGAAGAGCTTCCGTAGAATCGAAAGCGCGCCCGGCGACAACTCTTCCGGGCTCACGGACCGCCACCGAGCAAAAACGACTATCCAATCATCGCCCGATTTCCTCATCTCCAGGTCGAATCGCCAGAGAACGCCGAACGAGCTGAACAGCTTCCGGAAGACTTCGGCGGCGCCGGAGCTAAGGGCCGCCTCGGCCCGGACGCGGGCGCTTCCCGGCCCGTTAAATGGGAGAGGGAGGAAGAAGAGGAGAGCAGTCGCTGCGCCTCGCGGCTGAATATCGATTTATCGACGTAGTATCAGAACGTCTTGGGCAAGTCGGAGAGGGGGAAAGGTGGAACGAAGAATAGTATAAACGCGAAAAAAAATTTCGGTCATTAACATACGTATGCTATTCCTGTATCGCATATTATATCCGATAAATAGACCATTTTTATTTTTTCCCATCATGCCTTTATCGATTTTCTTCATCTAATGATATTACGCTATAAGAAATTGCTTTCTCGCGCGGCGCGACTTTTCCCTCAATCATCAAGGGAAATGGTAAACCAAATGCCGAAAAGATATCAATCTCTTGTGTCCAGCTTTGCCCCCTCTTATTATCAAAAGGAAGATGGATGCTCATAGTAAGAGGGCGGCCTTATCTCTCACTTTCCCTTTTCTCTGCCTTTTTTTGGACTTGCAACTGAAGAATCCAAATCTGGGGGAACAAGTCATATCCGCTACTAGAAATAATCAGCCGATTCCTCCATGTTGTGTGATAGTCCAGAAAAAATTCTGTTTTGGGGAAACCATGGATTTTTTGTAGATCATTATTTTCAAGGCAGTACAAGTCAACGAGCCTCTTTTTTGGCTCTGTAGGCCAGTCGGTCCTCGGCGGCGGGAAATCCTGTTTTATCACCAAAACAAAAAGCTGAGAATCAATCATGAAAGCTTGTCCGAAGTTATAGATTTTCACGGCTTGCCAATTCGATCCCTTGATGAGTTCTGAGGCTCGATATTTCTCCGGAATGCGGAAAGAATGAAGCTCATTTCCGCTCTTCAAATCGTATCCCTTCAATTCCATCTTATCTCCAGGGCAGGTCCAGAGGACATCATTCCTAATAAGCAATTTTTGGAGGCCCTGAGACATCTCAGGAATGTTTATGACTGCGAACTCCTTTTCCACTTTTAGCGTTTTAATGTTAAATATTTTGAGAGTCGCTTCGCGTTTCTGGTTGCGGGAAATATAGAGCAAACGGTTCTCATCCATAAACCTTGCATCATAGAATATCTGTTCCGGAAGTCCATAGGACTTACAGAACGCGCCGGTCGGTTCAAATTCTTTCATCTGAAAGCCATGCTCTTGAACCACGAACAACCGGTTTACGAACCTGTTGAGGATTAGCCGATACGGATTTAAAAGCTCCTCTGGGCCTTGCCCGCTTTTAAACATCCTTCGCATAAAGCGGCCCGATTGGTCAAAAACCTTGACGCAGACATCCTTATAGTCAAGAACATAGAGGTTTCCCGCCGTATCGCAGTCTATGGAAAGAATACTCGCTAGCTGGTAAGGCTCTTCGTCTTTGTTCTTTGCCTCTTGAACGCCGATCTTGGCTACAACCGAGAATTGGACATTTGATAGCTTTTCCTGAGTATAGGCGTCAGCCAATTGAGTTATGATTGCCAACGAAATGAGGGAAAATGCTACGGTCTCTATGGATATTGTCTGGAATTCGCGCAAATATTTGTATCTTCGCATTTACCTAAACTACGACGATTCTTTGATTTCTGTTTATAGAAAAATTCAGGTTTGACAAGCTAATGCACCCGCATTAATTTTTTTGAGATGCTAACAATCTTGATGATAATCTTAGGGCATGCGAAATCCAGCCCTAACTCTAACACATCCCGAGGCACAAAAAGGCACTAAAGATGCTTTTCCCCTAATTCCCGCTATCGAAATAGTTATTCCATCCCTTTTCTATCACTCCTTGCTAGGGCTCAAAAAATCCAATTCGCCTATTTCTTGTTCTTGACATCGATCATCAGCCGGATTAAACTTTTTTATCGGGGCGGGAGTATAATCATTGGGCTCAGAGGAGATAGCTCTCAAGCGTACGGAAAAAGCAAACGTCTATGACCAGCTTGGTCGTTTCATCAATAGGGTGGAGAGATAAGGATTGATGATGCGGAGAATATCAGAGATCATTTTCTTGTTTAAAGCATTAAGCGATCGTGTTTTAATATCATTCTTGTGGTT
>JAPKZH010000458.1 GCA_026393905.1 Candidatus Aminicenantota bacterium | reverse complement strand
TGAAAGGCCACCTGCTGATCGTGACCGGAGACATGGACAACAACGTCCATCCGGCCAACACGATCCGCCTGGCCAATGCTCTGATCAAGGCCAACAAGCGGTTCGACTTTTTCTTGTTTCCGGGGCAGCGCCACGGCTACGGTGATATGAATGATTATTTCTTCTGGCTTCGGGCCGATTATTTCTGCCAGCACCTGATTGGCGATTCGGCAAGCAGCGTGGATATGATCGAGCTCAATCGGGAGAAGGAGCAGGTCGGCGACAAGAAGGCGAGACGATAGAAAGCGAGGGTCCGACGGGGTCAAGCCTCAACTTTTAACATTTTTTTATCGTTTGAACTCGAAACCTTAAAATATTGATTCCTTCCGATTAATAAAGTGTTGAATGTTGAGGTTTGACCCCGATGACGCAGAACCTCTTGCCTATGTCCAGGATAAAATCTCCGAGGCCGGGAAAACGTTCTTCAGGACAGAGGGGATCCTGCTTGGGTCGGATCTTTTAAACGTTTGACAGGATTTTTTATGTTAGGATAAGATTTTCACGACTAAAAATCACGGAGGCCGCGTGAAGCGATATTGTTCCGTTCTGAGTCTTTTGCTTCTTCTATTGATACTTGCCGGGAGCGGTTCGTCACAGATAGCCCGGAAGCTGGGTGGCCGGGATGTCCCGGGCCCTCTGCCGCCCCGCTCGGATGCCGCAACGCCTCAGCTTGACCAAATGATGGATGTCGTCTTTGGAGAAGCCGGTGGACAAAAGCTGAGGCTCGATTTTGCTAAGCCCACACTCTGCCGGGGACAGAAAGTCCCACTTGTCATCTATGTCCATGGCGGCGGCTGGCGGTCGGGGGATAAGGCCGGGGCTTTTCAGAGGGGAGATGCAAAGATGTTTTTCGAGCTGGGGTTTGCTGTGGCCTCGATCAACTATCGCCTTGCGCCCCAGTTCCATTTCCCTGCTCAAATTCAAGATTGCAAGCTGGCCGTCCGATATCTTCGGACAAACGCCGATGCCTTCGGCATTGATCCCGATAGGATCGGGCTCTGGGGCAGCTCTGCCGGCGGGCATCTTGTCTCCCTCATGGGAACGGCGGACGATGGTGCCGGATTGGAAGGCCCGGGGCTCGACGGCGTCTCGAGCCGTGTCTCGGCGATCGTAGACCATTTCGGCCCCACCGACTTGAATGTCGATCCTTCTCAAACCACCAATGAAGGAAGGAGCATGCTCTTCGATTTTCTCGGCTGCCTCCCGGCCGATTGTCCGGCCCTGGCCAGGCAGGCTTCTCCCGTGACCTACGTGACTTCCGACGACCCGCCCATCCTTATCCTCCATGGAGAAAAGGACAGCCTGGTGCCTTACAGCCAGGCCGAGCGATTCGCCGAGAAACTGCGGCAGGCCGGCAATGCCTGCGCCCTGATCAAGGTGAAGAACGCCGAGCACGGATTCATCCCCATCCCGCTGTTGGCCGAGCTCAGCCCGAATCTAGAGGGGATCAACTTCTTAACCGTAGCCCATTTGGCCAGATATCTCGAACCGGCCCTATTTGGCGACCTGAATATGGACGGGAGAAAGGGTTTTCTCGACGTGAGGGACCTGGTGCGCTGCCTGGGGGCATTCGGAGTTGGCCCCTTTGCGACTCCGGCTCCTGGGAACTGGAATCCGCTGGCGGACCTGGATCCGGACGGCGTTATAGATTATAAGGATTTGTTCCTGCTTTTTCAGTCAAGATAAAGAGGTCTGAAAAAATGAAAACACCGAAGATCGTTGCCGATGAAATCGTTCAAGCCTTGAAGAAGAAAGCCAATCCGCAAAGAGCGGAGGGCGCCCAGAGATATTTTAAGGAGAAAATCGCTTTCTATGGCATGACCACCCCCGAGGCTCGAGAAATCGCGGACGGGGTGTACCGATCAATCCAAGGCACATGGACCGTTCGGGAGGCTGTCGAACTCTGCGAAATCCTCTTGCCCGATCCATATTTCGAACCCAGAGCCCAGTCCATCCTGATCCTGCTGAGATTTAAAAAAGAATTCGGCCCTGAAATATTTTCGCGCATAAAAAAATGGCTGACCCGGAACTATTGCGACAATTGGGCCCTGGTCGATGTCTTATGCCCGGAAGCCATGGAGACG
>JAPKZH010000237.1 GCA_026393905.1 Candidatus Aminicenantota bacterium | reverse complement strand
GTTGATATTAGTAAAGCATTATCCAGACGCCGCAGGATGAGGAAAACACGGCAACTCGTCATCCCTCCGAGCCGGCGTCTTCATCGCCGAGTTCCGTAAACACGATGACCTTGTCGGGCAGGATCTCGGCGGTGCCGCCCTGGACGGCAAAGCTCTCCTCGTCCCGTCCCTGCCTGTAGGTGATCTTCCCCTGGCCCAAGGCGACCATCAAAGGCCGGTGCCCGGGGAGGATGCCGATGTATCCCTCCAGGCTCGGGACCGAGACTTCATCGACCTCGGCTTCGACCAAGAGTAGCTTGGGCGTGATTACTTTCAAATGAAACGAGGGGGACGGGTTCGGGCTCATGCGTTTTTCAGTTCCTCGGCGCGACTAATGACGTCGTCGATTCCGCCCACCATGTAAAAAGCCTGCTCGGGCTTGTCATCGTGCAGCCCTTCGACGATCTCTTTGAAGCCCCGGACGGTCTCTCCCACCGTGACGTAGATTCCGGGCCGGCCGGTGAACTCCACCGCCACGTGGAACGGCTGAGACAGGAAGCGCTGGATTTTTCGGGCCCGGGCGACGATCAGCTTGTCCTCGTCGGACAGCTCTTCGATTCCCAGGATGGCGATGATGTCCTGGAGGTCCTTGTATCTCTGGAGGATCTCCTTGACCCGGCGGGCGATGCGGTAATGTTCTTCGCCGATGATGTTCGGGTCGAGAATACGGGAATACGATTCCAGCGGGTTGACGGCCGGATAGATCCCCATATCGGTCAGGGCGCGGGAAAGGCTGGTCGACGCGTCCAGGTGGGAGAATGTCGTGGCCGGTGCCGGGTCGGTGAAGTCGTCGGCCGGGACATAGATGGCCTGGACGGATGTGATGGAGCCTTTCTTTGTGGACGTGATCCGCTCCTCGAGCTCGCCGAGCTCCGTGGCCAGGTTGGGCTGGTAGCCGACCGCCGAGGGCATCCGGCCGAGCAGCGCCGATACCTCGGAGCCGGCCTGGGTAAAACGGAAAATATTGTCGATAAACAACAGGATGTCCTGGTTCATTTCGTCGCGGAAATATTCGGCGACCGAGAGCGCCGCCAGCCCAACCCTTAGCCTGGCTCCCGGGGGCTCGGTCATCTGTCCATAGATCAAGGCCGTCTTGTCGATGACCTTGGACTCCTTCATCTCAAGCCAGAGGTCGTTCCCTTCGCGCGTCCGCTCGCCGATACCGGCGAAGACCGAATATCCGCCGTGCTTCAGGGCCACATTGTGAATGAGCTCCTGGATGATGACGGTCTTGCCCACCCCCGCGCCGCCGAAGAGCCCGATCTTGCCGCCCTTGAGGAACGGCTGGATGAGGTCGATGACCTTGATTCCGGTCTCGAACATCTCGAGCTTGGTGTTCTGCTCTTCGAGGCTGGGGGCGGGGCGGTGGATGGGATACCTCTGCTTGGCCTCGATCGGCCCCATATGGTCGATGGGCTCGCCGATGACGTTCATCACCCGGCCCAAAGTCCCGACCCCGACCGGCACCTCGATCGGGCCGCCCAAGTCGATGGCTTTCATGCCGCGGGCGAGGCCGTCCGTAGGGTGCATAGACACGCAGCGGACGATATCTTCTCCCAGGTGCAGCTCGACCTCGACGACGATGTTCACGGATATCGGGGTTTCGAATCCTTCGCTCGTGATGCGGATGGCCGTATAGATCTCGGGAAGTTCCATGCCCTGGAAGGAGACATCGACGACAGGGCCGATGACCTGGACGACTTTTCCGATTCTCTCTTGTTTTTTTCCGTCACTCATAAGTCGCTCCAATGCTTATTGCGTTTCTTTCAGCGCTTCCACGGCCGTCATGATCTCCAGAAGCTCTCTGGTGATATTCGCCTGGCGGATCTTGTTCAGGACCAGGACCTGGTCGGCAATGATGTCCTCGGCGTTCTTCGAAGCGTTGTCCATGGCCATCATCCTCGCCGCCTGTTCTGCCGCCTGGGACTCAAAGAAAAAATGAGCGAGCTGGTTTTCGATATAGCGCGGGACCAGGGTTTGGAGCAGCACGGCCGATGCCGGCTCCCAGTCGGGGAGAATGCCCTCCCGGCCGGCCGATCCATTCTTCGCCGCAACGGGCAACAGTTTGGCGATGGTGATCCGCGGCGCCAGGAGGGATTTGAATTCGTTGTAGGCGACGTAGGCGGCGTCCGTCTCTTGGAACAAAAACTTATGCATCACATGCCGGGCCATCTCGTTCAACTCGCGGACCGTGAGCTTGTCCACCCGCTCGGCATAGGCGCGCTCCATCGGGTAGGGATACTTCTTGAAGAAATTCACGGCCTTCTTTCCGATGAGCGACAGGCTTACCTGAGAATGGCCGGCTTTCTCCTCGATGAACGAGAGGGCCTTGGCCAGGAGGTTCGAGTTGAACGCTCCGCACAGCCCTTTGTCGGCCGTGATGACGATGACATGAACCTTTTTCTCCTCTCTCACGGCAAACAGAGGATGGGATCCTTTCCCTGCCCAGCCGACGACCCGGGCCAAAAGGTCCGGGGAATTGTGCCAGTGCGGCCGGCCCTCCAAGACGATCCGCTGCGCTTTTTTGAGCTTGGCCGACGAGACGGTCTTCATGGCTTTGGCGATCTGCTGGGTATTTTTGACGCTTTTGACGCGCCGTCTCAGGTCAAGGAGAGTCGGCATCAGGCCGCTCCTTCTCTGAATCGGGCGTTGAATTCCGTGAAAGCCTGGCTGATCGCCTCATCCAGCGAGCCGTCGATCTGTTTGCGCTCGCGCAGCTTGATCAGCACTTCGGGGTGCTCCCGGTCGAAAAACTCATAGAGCTTCTTCTCATAC
>JAPKZH010000156.1 GCA_026393905.1 Candidatus Aminicenantota bacterium | reverse complement strand
GATAATCCCGACACGAAATCGGAGCTTCAGACGCAGTACAAGGAAGCGACCGATCGTATTACTGAAAACCAGGAAAAGATCGTGAAACTGGCAGACCGTTATAAGTACGCGGAGTTCTACCTGGACAAGCTCAAGCTGCTGAATGACCTGAGGCCGGAAGGCGGCAAGATCTGGTTCAGTTCGGTGGAGACGACGACGATTTCCAAGAGCGGGCCGGGTACGGGCGGCGAGAAGACCCGCTCGCGATTTGGGAGCGGCGGCGCGGGCTTGCGGCAAACCACGCTGGGCATAAACAGCACCGGTTTTCCGGGCATTTCGAGCGGGGCTTCAGAATCGCGCCTGGGGAGCGGCGGCGCTTTTGGGCGGAAGGGCACGGCCGCGAAGAAGACGCCGCAGCAGGGCGCGCCGTTGCCCAATTCGAACGGGTTCCGCATCATGGGCTATGCGAAAGACGATCAGGCCCTGATGGAATTTTACGATAGCCTGAAAAAATACAGGGATGAGGGTTCGACGCCCCAAATTTATGATGTGTATTTCTCCGAAGCCAATGCCGAACCCGTGCCGATAACGGAGATGGAACTGGCGCGGGTGGCGGATCGCCCGATAGCGGCTCGATCGTCTACGTCAGGGGGTACGTCAACTGAGCGTCGCCGGGGGTTCGGCAGCAACTTTTCGACGGCGGTGGGCGGGCCGGGAAGATCGTCTACGCCAACGAATCTTTACAACCCCTACGTGGAAAAGGTTGTGTTTTTCAAGCTGGATATTCGGTTCCAGCCGTTCCCCGAGCCGCCACCGGAAAAAACGGCTGCCACAACGCCATTCGGGAAAAAGGTGGAAGGAACCGAGGGCGGCGACGTCGCGGCCGAGAAGGGCAAACGCAAGAATCCGTTCTCCAAATCGACGGAAAAAGGCCAGGATAAAGAAAAAGAGGCTAATCCCCTGAAGAAATCGCGCGGGGAGCTGCTTGATGAAAGTTAGCAAAGAATACATCATGGCGCTCAGCGCGTTGATAGCCGTGCTGGGCGCGGTCGGCGGGGGCTACCAGTTCTATTACAGGGAGCGGCTCGACGAATACCAAAAGAATATCCAGGACGAGAAAACGTTCGAGGAAAAGCTGATCGCCCTGGACAGCGCATTTTCGACCTGCCCGCCGGAAGATCTGATCAAGGCGGTGAACGGGGAAGTGAACCCGATGGTGGAAGAACTGCACCGTCGCGCGGCTTTTTACCAGGTGCTGGATCTCCGCGAAATCCAGCCCATCCCGGAAGACAAGATGCTGGGCTTTTATTACCGGGAAGAGTTTGATCGGTTGTACGCGGAGTTTCGCCAGCAAGCGCTTGCCAGTTACCCTACGTGCTATTACCCCGATACCACGTTCGGCGCTCCCCGCCCGGATGAATTCACGGGGATGGAGATCTCGAAAGAAGAGGTCGAAGCGGCCCTGCGCAAGGTGACGTTCGGCCTGGAGATGATGCGGTTGCTGATGCAGTCCAAGGCGGCGTACATCACGGACGTCCAGCTTTGGTCTCCCCGCCTGACGCCAAACAAGCTGTTCACGGACTATGTCGTTGGTTTGTCTTTTGCGATGATGCCCAAAGATCTGGTGGCCTTTCTGGACAAGTTGCGGGTGGGGGAAGTGCTCGGCCAGCAGCGTTACGCGAGCGTGATTGCGTTGAGCATTCAAAACAAGTACCTGCGCTGGCCGATGGAACCGCCGGTAGAAGTTCAGATGCTGGTGACGTTTGTTCAGGCCAACGTGGATGAAACGGCGCTGGTCGAAGGCGCCGAGGTGGCTATGGCGGCTTCAACAGACGGCTCGAAAGCCAACGCCGAAGAGGCGCTCAAGGCGTGGCGGGGCCGGCTCGGCAAAGCGGGGGGCGAGGAGGGTGTCCGGGCTGGCCGCTTTAAAGACATACCGACAACCAAATGGGGCAAATTCAAACGGTGGATGCGTAAAAACTTCTGGCCGTTCTAATGAAATGAAGTGATCGGGCAAGACAGGATGCGGGCGTGGAAAAGATTCGCAAACTAGCGGAAGCCATCTGGTACAACAAGGAGCGGATAGTCCTTGGCGTAATGGTGTGCATCCTGCTGTGGCACGTCTACACCATTTTCAACCCCCCGACCGAAGTCAAACCCCAACAATTCAGCACACCAAGAAAAGAGAACATCGAGCAGGTTATAAAAGAGATTGCGGCGCCGCCCGATCCACCCGAAGAGCGGCCGGTGGCCCAGTGGGAGGGCATTTATACGCCCAACCCGTTTTGGGCGCTCTCGGGGGGGACATCAACGACTTCGAGCACGACAACTGCGGCAGCGGATATCAGCCTGATCCAAATCCAGCAGGGGCGGGGAGGAAAATATCGTGCCCGGCTCAAGACAAACGTCATGGGATGGTACGACGAAGGGGACTCTTTCGAGAGCTTTCAGTTACTCAAAATCAACCCCGAAGACCATTCGGTGGAGGTTCGTTCGGACCGGTTGGGAAAAGTTCTAACTCTAAAGGCTCAAGGAAATTAGAGTTGCTATTGAATTACGGATACGATATAGTCAGCTAACCAGCGGGAGGATCACGACGTAATGAGCATCAGGCTGTTAAACGTCATCCATGCGGGCTTGTGTTTGCCTGCAATGGTTGTTCTAATTACCACGGCCGTTGCGTTCCGATCAACTGCTCAAGAAACGCCGGCAGAAGCCGTTGCAGTGCCTCCCGCGCCTGTTATAGCCACCCCGCCTCCGGGTACCGATATTACTGAATCTGAACAGCACTTCCGGGCCGGGGTCGATTTGTATAACAGAAATCACTTCCTGGAGGCGTTGAACGAGTTCAACCGGGCACTTGCATTGGACCCAGCCAACGAGAACGCCCGGTTGTTCCGCGACAAGGCTCAGGCGAAGCTGCAGATCAAATCGGCGGGGGGTGAGGCTGGGCCGGCCACTACGTTTGATGTGCTGGATCCGGAGTCGATCCCGCTGGGTGTTGAAACGCCGCAGCTTTCTGCGGAAGAGATGCGCATCCGGGCGGTCCGCGACCTGCTGGCGCAAGGCGAAGTGCTGCTGGAGAACCAGTTGTACGCGCGCGCGGTGCCGATATTCGAGCAGGTCCTTCTGATTGCACCGGACAACGAGCGGGCGCGGGCCGGCCTCCATGCCGCGACACTCGGCGCCAGTGAGCAATCGCTGAAATCGTCCGAAGAGCGCGTCACGGAAGACCGGGCTCAAATC
>JAPKZH010000647.1 GCA_026393905.1 Candidatus Aminicenantota bacterium | reverse complement strand
CCGCCGCTGCCGCACCAGCCGGCATCGTTGTTCATATTCACTTCGAGCCCGAGGCGGTTCGCTTCCGCACAGACGTGTTTGAACAGCTCACGCCACTGGGGGCTGTTGAAAGCGACCGGTCCTTTGGGCGCGCCCTGGTCCACTTCCATGATCAGCACGCCGCCGATGCCCGTCCGCTTCATCGCCTCCAGGTCGGCGGTTATGCCCTCCCGGGTAATGTTCTGGTTGAGCCAGAACCAATAGACCCAGGGTCGAGCCGAATCTGGGGGAGTGCGGAAGTTCTTGCTCAGTTCTTGGGCAGGCTCTCCGCCGCGGAAGATCGCGCCGGGACCCAAAAGCAGGAGAGCGATAACGATAGACGAAAGAGTGAATCGAAAACGATATGCCATGGAACACTCCTTATGGTTACGTTGAGCCGTCATAAAAGCCGGCCGGCCGAGTTTCTTTTTTATGAGCCTCTCTCCAGACATAAAACCCCTTTCTTTTCCAAAAAAATCCCTTCAACTCAATTATCACGATCTCGTTGTTCCGTCAATGGACTTTTCCACGATTACCGGGGCTTTGGGTGTCCACTTCCCTCAAGATAAGCGAGCTGCAGGGGACGAGGAGCGGGAGAAAAACGCCGACCTATATTCCGAGGTGGATACAGACGGCCTGCTTAAGTGCGGCCAATTTATCGGGAGGAAGCTCGGACATCAGCTTCACTAGCCTTTTTTTATCGACGGTCCGGATTTGATTCGCTTTGGCTTTTGAATCCTGAGCCAGATGCGTTTCGGCTTGAGACAAGAAAACTTCAAAGGGATAGATCTTTTCAGTCTTTGAGGTCAAGGGAACCACCGTTATTGTCTCAGCGAACTGATTGTTTTTGTCGTTCGAGATAACGACAGCGGGGCGCGTCTTCCCGATTTCGCTGCCGATGACCGGCTCAAGAGAAACGAGCCAGATCTCCCCGTGGCGCGGGAATTTCGCTTCCATTGATTATGTCCGAGTCTTGTTCCAGCTTTCGAGGGTGGCCTTTTCCCAATCTTCGTTGAGGGTTTTGTCTTCTTCTTTTGTCGCTTGATAGCCTTCGCAGAGCAGGGCGTCCAGTTTTTGCTTTTTTTCTTTTTCCATTTTTTCCTTTAGAGCGGCGGCAATATAGCGGCTTTTATTGGCAATAGAAACAAGATTCTTGGCGATTTCGTCGGGAAGCGTAATGTTTAGCCTTTTCATTTGAATTTTGTCTGTATATATTATGCGCATAATTGGCCACATTGTCAATACACGTCTTTTTTGAATGAGGAATTCGAAGCCATTCCCTCTTTAAAAAAGAACGTTAAAATGATAGATTATTTTCTCAAGGCTGCGCCATTGACATAGGGACTGTCAGGAGGAGGAAAAATGGCTCCCAAAAAGGAAAATCCCGGGAAAATAAAAAAGGCGCCGGCGAGCCGCTCGGGTAAAAATCGGCTTCAGGAGCGGAGCCTTGAAGGGAAGACGCTGCTGGTGACGGGCGGGGCCGGGTTCATCGGCAGCAATTACATCCATTATGTCTTGAAGCATTACAAAAACACGATAATCATCAATCTGGATAAGCTGACGTACGCCGGCAACCTGGACAACCTAAAGGATGTGGGGGGTGATCCGCGCTACGAATTCATTCGCGGCGACATCAGAGATAAGGATGTTGTCGCGGAGATCTTCCAGCGGGTTCAGGGAGTCGTCCATTTTGCGGCCGATACGCACGTCGACCGGTCGATCATGGACGCCGGCGAGTTCGTCTTGACGGATGTCTTCGGGACGTTTGTCCTGCTCGAGGCGCTCCGCCGGACGCCGACGGTTGAGTTTTTCATCCATGTCTCGACGGACGAAGTCTACGGCAGCCGCGATAAGGGATTTTTCAGCGAGGACGACCCGCTGAACCCGTCATCGCCCTACTCGGGGAGCAAGGCGGGGGCCGACAGGCTAGCTTATGCTTACTCGGTGACGTACGGGCTGCCGATTATCATCGTCCGGCCGAGCAACAACTACGGCGCCTACCAGTATCCGGAAAAGTTCATCCCTCTTTTCGTCACCCACGCCCTGGAGGGAAAGAGCTTGCCGCTTTACGGGAAAGGAACCAATGTCAGGGACTGGCTGCATGTCGAGGACAACTGCCGGGCGATCGATTTCGTCATCAAGCGGGGGATTGTCGGAGAGGCGTATAACATCGGCGCCAATAACGAAGTTCGGAACATCGATGTGGCCAAGCGGATCGTGAACGAGCTGGGCAAGAGCCGCGATCTCATCCGTTTTGTGCCGGACCGGTTGGGGCATGATCGGCGGTATGCGCTCAACTGCCGGAAGCTCCGCAAGCTGGGGTGGAAGCCCGAGGTCGAATTTGAGGCGGGGCTGGCCGCGACCGTGAACTGGTATGCGGAGAATGAGTGGTGGTGGCGGAAGATCAAAGAGCGCAGCGCCGAGTTCAAATCCTTCTACGACGCGTATTACAAAGATCGAAAATAAGCGGCCGCGTTCTTATTTCGTGAGAAAGCCGGACTGGATGACCTCGGCCATCTCCCGGATTCCCTCCTCGACTGTGATTTGGGCCTTGTAGCCGAGGACGCGCTCGATCTTGTCGAACGAAACCTTGATATCCCGCATATCTCCGTCAAAATGAAGGTCTTTGTACTCTATCTCGACGCCCGGGACGTATTTCCGGACCAGGCTGACGATCTCGTCTTTTGTGAAATTCCCGTCGTTGGACCCCACGTTGAACACCTGGCCGCGCACGCTTTTCAGCGGGGCTTCGAGAGCCAGCCGGAAGGCCCGGCTGATGTCGCGGATATGGACGAAGGAGCGGTTGAACTCTTTTTGGTAGATGAC
>JAPKZH010000154.1 GCA_026393905.1 Candidatus Aminicenantota bacterium | reverse complement strand
ATCAATCGCTCAATGGCCCCTGGAAATTCCATTGGGTGACGAAGCCGGCCGACCGGCCCATGGATTTCTACAAACCGGATTATGATGTCAGCGGTTGGAAGGAAATCCCCGTTCCCTCCAACTGGGAATTCCAGGGCTATGGCGTTCCCATCTATGTCAACCAGGATTATGAATGGGTGAGGCCCCCTGCCCAGCCGGACCCTCCCCATGTACCGCACGACTATAATCCCGTCGGTTCCTACAGACGCAATTTCACGATCCCCGACGCCTGGAAAAGCATGGAAGTTTTTGTCCATTTCGGCGCCGTGAAATCGGCCTTCTATACCTGGGTCAACGGAACTTACGTCGGATACAGCGAAGATTCCAAGACGCCGGCGGAATGGGACATCACCCCTTATCTCCGGCCCGGCACGAATTCCATCGCCCTCGAGGTCTACCGCTGGTCGGACGGGGCGTATCTTGAGTGCCAGGACTTCTTCCGCATCAGCGGCATCGAGCGCGACGTATATCTCTACGCCGCACCCAAAATGCGCATCCGGGATTTCTGGGCGGTGCCCGATCTGGACGATCAATACAAAGATGGAAAACTGACGATCTATGTCGACCTCGAAAACAAAACGTCCAACCTGAGGGCTGGGACGTACGGTGTCGAGGTGAAGCTTTTAGACGGGGGCGGAAAGACGGTCGTGTCCGACACAAAAACGTTAGAGATGAATAAAAAAGAATCCGGCACGCTCAAATTCGAACAGACGATCCTCTCCCCTAAGAAATGGTCTGCGGAAACACCCGACCTCTATCCGCTCGTCCTTTCGCTCAAAGACGATCTCGGAAAGGTGGTCGAAGCCGTCGGCTGTAAGGTCGGCTTCCGAAAAGTCGAAATCCTAGACGGCCAGCTGCTGGTCAACGGCACCCGTGTTCTCCTCAAAGGTGTCAATCGCCATGAGCACGACCCCTACACGGCTCACGTCATCTCGGAAGAATCCATGCTCAAGGACATCACCCTGATGAAGCAGTTCAACATCAATGCCGTCCGCACCTGCCATTATCCCAACGACCCACGGTGGTACGAGCTGTGCGACGAATACGGGATCTATCTCATCGATGAAGCGAATATCGAATCCCACGGCATGGGATATGGCGAGAAGAGCCTGGCCAAAAATCCCGACTGGGGCCCGGCCCACCTCGACCGGACGATCCGGATGGTCGAACGCGACAAAAACCATCCCTCGGTCATCATCTGGTCGTTGGGGAACGAAGCCGGCGACGGCATCAATGTCGAAGCCACCTCGGCCTGGATCCATCGGCGGGACAAGACTCGCCCCGTTCACTACGAGCGCGCCGACCGCCGGCCTCACACCGATATCGTCTGCCCGATGTATTCCAGGATCGAAGACCTGGAGGCGTATGCTCAGAAAAAGCAGTCGCGGCCGCTGATCCTGTGTGAATACGCCCATTCCATGGGCAACAGCACGGGCAACCTGTACCAATACTGGGACGCCTTCGAGGCCTATCCCA
>JAPKZH010000013.1 GCA_026393905.1 Candidatus Aminicenantota bacterium | reverse complement strand
GCTGCTTGGGAACCTGCCTGGCCAAACGCGGCCGCCGCGTCGTCCTTGTCGATATGGATATCGGGGGCGCCAACCTCCATTCCTTCATCGGGATCAGCCGGCCGCAAAAGTCGCTGACGGATTTTTTTGAGAGCGGGATGTCCCTCTCCGACTTGGCCGTGCGGACCGAGGTGGAGAACATGGCCCTGATCACCGGGGACATCTATTCGATCACCTCCGACACGATTAAATTCACCCAAAAGATGAAGCTCTTCCGGCAGCTCGTGAAGCTCAACGCCCAGAACATCCTCGTCGACCTGGGCGCCGGCAGCCACCTCAACACGCTCGACACCTTTCTCATCGCCGACAGAATGATCGTGGTCCTGGTCCCCGAAATCATCGCCATCGAAAACATGTACCATTTCGTCAAGAATGCCCTCTTCCGGAAAGTCAAAAAATCGCTCAAGGAATACGGGTTTCGGGAAATCGCCCAGCACATCTGGGACGGCCGCCAGAGCTACGGGATCAAGAACCTCAAGGAGTTCATGGATTATCTGAAAGAGAGCTTTCCTTATCTGGGGACGATCCTGGACGAGGAGCTGGCCGGCTTCAAGATCACTCTCATCCTCAATATGGTCAGGGCCGAGCAAGACATCCTCCTCGGCGCATCCATCAAGAGCGTCCTGATGAAATACCTCGGCGTTCCCGTCCGGTTCTCAGGCTTCATCGCCTATGATGATGCCGTCTGGAAGTCGGTGCGGGAGCGGAAACCGTTCATGCTCAACTATCTTTCTTCGAGCTGCGCCAAGGCCATAGAAGTCCTTGCCGACAACCTGATGGAGGGGAAAGAGGTGGAGATCACCGGAGGATTCTGATGCCGCAGGAAGATCTGAAGAAATATTTCGACATCCTGGAATTGGGCCCCTCGGCCACTCTTCGAGACGTCTATAACGCCTATGTGCGGCTGAAAAATCTATTTTCCGGCGACTCCATCGTCCTGGAAGCGCTGGCCGAAGAGTTTCCCGAGAAAAGAAGAAAAAAAGTCCTCCGCCAGGTCGAAGACGCCTACGCCAAGCTCCAAGCCGCCCTCAAAAACGAGCCGCCAAAAACCAGTTCCATGATGACGGACGAGCCTCCGGCTGAAAAACCTCCTTCAGAGAAGGCCGTCGAGTTCACGTCCTTCAGCGGCCCGGTGCTCAGAGAGATCCGCGAGAGACTGGGGATCAGGCTGGACGACCTCTCCAAGCTGCTCAAGCTGCGGGTGGAGCTGCTCAAAAATATCGAGGCTGAGAAATTCGACGCGCTTCCGGAAGCCACATATCTCAAGGGCCAGGTCAAAAGCCTGGCCGGCTGCCTTTTCTTGAACCCCGACAGGGTCGCCGCGGACTACCTCAAGCGCTTCCGGGAAAAGAAGCAAAAATAAAGAGAGGGGGACACACCCTCCCCTCTAGAAAAGGGGGATCGTGTGTCCCCTTGATCGTCAATACTTCTTCTGAGTCTGTCCCCTGGTATCTACGATCCGCCCTTCGGAAGAATAATCCAGGATGTTCAGCTTGTCCATGTAATCGCGGACGAGGTTGTACTCGAAGAGCCCGGTGTCAGCGGTATCAGAGGGCACCAGGCCGTTGGCCTGCAGGAAATTGAGGAGTTGTTCGTTCAGGGCGACCCAGTACAGACCGCCCGGATTGATCGGCTGGCCGTTGACTTTGACCGAGAAAGGATCGAGCCGGCTGATCTCGCCGATCGACTCGGCCGGCGGCTGAGAGGAATCATACTTGAACTCAAGCCCGGACACCTGGAGCGATAGCTCATCGGTGTATTCGACATACGTGACCGAAT
>JAPKZH010000027.1 GCA_026393905.1 Candidatus Aminicenantota bacterium | reverse complement strand
CTTAACGATTCTATAAATTCCTTCTCCGCCTTTTCGAGTTCATTATTCTCAAGGGCAATCGTTCCTGAGAGGCAAAAAACTTCACTATCGCTCGAAAGTCGGCTCTTAGATTCTTCGATGTGGAACTGCGCTCTCTCATTGTCCTTGAGCTCGTGATAATTCCAAGCCAGCCAGTAATGGCTCTCGCCCATTAGATAAAAGCCCATGGGGACGAGCTTGTTTAAGATCTCAATGGCCTCGTGATATCTCCCGATATAGCTTAGGCAGGACGCTTTTCCGAGCAGCGCATCCCGATAAGCAGGGGCCAGGCTGAGAGTTTTATCATAATAATCAAGGCTCTTATCATATTCTTCTAGAGCCATATAAAGGGCGCCCAGATAAATCGTGACCTGTGGCGATTCTGGGATTCCCTCGTGCGCCTTTAAAAAATTCTTTTCGGCTTCAAAAGGCTTAAAAAAATCCTTTTCCACATCGATAGGCTTTTCAGCACCCACAGCCAGCTCTCCCAGATGAAAGTAGGCTTCGTAAAATTCCGGCTCGGCCTGGACAAGGGCGTCAAACAGTCTTGGCTCTTGGTGTGGGTAGGTTGTCGCATTTTCATACTTGAAGAGAATCGAATTCGGGTAAAGTTTCGTGAATCCCGATAAATCTTCTTTCTGATCGAGGTAATTCGCTAAGTTCATATAAAAACTCACATACAAATATGCATAATAATCGTCGGAAAGAGCTCTGAGCTTCATGTCGGCCTTCAGCTTGGGATTTTCCAGGTAATCATGAACAACTTTCACAGTCCCCATGACATCGATATCTCTCATGAAACCCTTGGTCTTCGGATACATCGCGTCCGCTAGCTTGACATATGGAGCAAATGACTGCAGGGAAGGATTTTCATTGATGACTTCCCTCGCTCTTCGGATGTATTTGTCATCCAGGATCCCCAGTTCTTTCTCCCTGACCGACATGAGGACCAACGCTTTTATGTAAGGGACAAGAATTCTAATCTTTATGGCGGGCTGGGTGTACAATTCTTGGTAAATTTCGATCGCCTTTTTGAAACCGACATAACAGCCTTTTTTAAAAAAGCTTTCCGCTTCAGCCGCCCTATTCTCGAGCTGAGGAGTTGGCGCGGGAGGCGTTACGTGAACCTTCGCTTTTGGCGCGCAACATGAGAGAAATATCATCCCAACCGCCGTAAAAATAATTCGGCGATGCCTTTGCGCAAAGTGCCGCGCCCTACCGTTCATGTTGTCCTCCGCGACCATGATTACCAATTTTACACCTATAATAATCGGGAATATAGATTCAAAGGCCACAGATCATCCCGAAACGCTCCCCCCTTACGTCATCTCTCTTTCAGCATTCCGTTCCAGTGCCGCTGCCAGCCACTCCAAGACTCTCAACGACCTTGATTATTTCTTTTTTGCTGGTCTTATCCTTTCCACTCTTTGAAGGAGAAGGAAGAGTGCGTTCTTATCAGAATTAGTCCTCGGGCTTCGGCCTTTAGCCGTCCTCCAGATTGAACTGCACTTGGACCGTGAAGGTAACCTCCCGCGGTTTGCCGTTGATAACGACCGGCTCATACACCCACTGCTTGACGGCATCGACGGCCGCTTGGTCCAGCAGGGGAATAGAGCGCAGGATTTTGACATCTTGCACTCGGCCGTAGATATCCGTCGTTGCTTCGACGATGACGGTCCCTCCGACGCGAGCCTGCCTGGCAATCTGTGGATAGACCGCGTCGACCTGTTTGATCATTTTCGGCCGTTGGATTTCGCTCGTGATCCTGAGCGGTTTTCCGCGCAATACTATTCCGCCTCGAGTTAGAGTCGTATACTCTTTGGAAATAACCGTGCCTTCTTCCAAAACGAAAGGGACCGTGGTCGTGAAAATCATCTCGCGAGGCTTTCCGTTGATTATCAAGGCCTCATAAACCCACTGTCTCACGGCAAGCATGGCGGCTTGGTCTAACATGGGTATTGATCTTAAAACTCTCACCGTCTTGACACGGCCGTAAATATCGGTCGTGGCCTCTATGATCACTACGCCTTCTACTCCGGCCTTGTAGGCATCTTCGGGATATATGGGCTCGACACGCTTGATCAGCCGGGGTGCCTTGATCTCACCTATAGCTCTCACGGGCTCCTCGCCAGGTTCCGGTTTCCCGAAAACCCTGACGGTCCGCCCTGTTGCCTGGTCAGCCATCCAGCCCTGGTCCCGGATAGTGACAAAGTATGGCTTGCCCTGCTTGTCTTGAAATCCAAAGACGGCGATGTTCCTCTCAGGGATGGAGAATTCGG
>JAPKZH010000243.1 GCA_026393905.1 Candidatus Aminicenantota bacterium | reverse complement strand
GGCTCGGAAGAAGCCGGCCGGCGAAGTTGTCTGAGCTTCCCGGCGAACGTCCGTAAAATCGAGGCCGGGAAGCGAGTTCTGAGCCGCCGAGAAGGAGGGCTCGGGAACGGCGTGAAAAACCCGGATGGGGAGCGAGGCTGTCTCCGGATCGTTTCCCAGACAGTTTTAAAAATGTTGCGCAGGGTAGGCTTTTATGGTATAAAAGAGCCCCTTAAAGAGAACGACTATGCCGAAAGCATGTGATATTTGCGGGAAAGGCCCGGTCTTCGGGCACAGCGTCAGCCATTCGCACAAGGCCTCTCCGAAAAAGTGGAAGCCGAACCTCCAGCACGTGAAAGCCCAGACGCCCGCCGGCGTCAAGCAGATCTGGGTTTGTACGAGATGCCTCCGCTCGGGAAAGGTCCAGAAAGCGATCTAGCCCCTTAAATTCTTTCCACAGAAAAGATTTCCTTGATTTTAGAGATGTCCTTCATGATCGCATCCAGATGTTTGATGTCCCGGATAACCAGGCTGAGCTTGATCTGCGCTTTCTGATCGGCGAAGGTCTTGACTTCGGCCTTGGTGATATTCCCCTCGAGCTCGGAGATGGAACCGGCCACCTTGGCCAGCACCCCCGGCGAATCCGCGGCCTTGATCAGTAGCCCGACTTTAGAGCTTCCTTGGGCGACGTTCCCCCAGGACACATCGACCAGCCGCTCGGGGTCTAGAATCTCGTTGGCGATCAGGGGGCAGCGCAGGGAATGGGCCGTGATGCCCTTCCCGGACGTGATATACCCGATGATCGGTTCGCCCTTGATGGGGGAGCAGCACTTGGCGAGACGGACGAGCTCTCCGTTGCTGTCCCGGACCTGAATTTCCGCGTCGGCCTTTTTGGAGACCTTGGACATGACCTTGTGGAAGAGGGCCTCTTTTTTCCGGGTTTCCAGGCCGGCCGGGGAGATCTTTTCCAGGAATTTTCTGTTGACGACGATTTTTCCCAGCCCGACGAGCGCGTAGAAGGCTTCCAGGTTTTTCATCCGGAAGGTGACCGCCTGGGCGATCTGCGAAAGCAGCGCTCCTTCTTTCGGGAAGCCGGAGGGCAGGTCGTATTTGCGGACCTCTTTGTCCCACAATTTTTGGCCCAGGGAGACGCTTTTGATCTTGGCCTGCTGGTTCAGCCAGCGCTTGATCTGGTGTCTGGCGCTCGAGGTGAAGGTCATGTTCAGGTGGCTCCGCGTCGGGGACTTGTCGGGCGAAGTCATGATCTCGACAATATCCCCCGTCTTGAGCAGCGTCTTGAGCGGGGACGGTTTGCCGTTGATCTTGGCGCCTGCGGCGTGCACGCCGATCTCGGTATGGATGCGGAAGGCGAAGTCCAGGGCCGAAGCCCCCGTCGGCAGAGAGATGACTTGACCCTTGGGCGTAAAAACGTAGACTTCCTCGGGGATGAGGTTGATCTTGAGGTTCTTGAGGAATTCTTTCGGGTTGCGCTGCTCTCTAAAGAGCTCGACCATCTCCCTCAGCCACTGCAGCCGCTGGTCCTCTTTCATCAGGCTCTGGGGCTCGTCATCTTTGTACTTCCAGTGCGCGGCGATCCCGTTTTCAGCCAGGTTGTGCATCTCCCGGGTCCGGATCTGGATCTCGAAGCTTTGCTTGTCTTCCGTGATAATGGTCGAATGGAGGGCCTGGTAGAGGTTGGGCTTGGGCATGGCGATGAAATCGCGGAACCGTTGCGGGATGGGCGGCCATTTCTGATGGATGATGCCGAGGGCCGAATAGCAGTTCTTGACGGTATCCGTGATGATGCGGAGGGCCAGGAAGTCATAGACCTGGCTGAAGTCGATATGCTGCACTTCCATTTTGCAGTGGATGCTGTAGGGCCTCTTGATGCGGTAGTAGATTTCGGCAGGGACGTGGTTCTCCTTCATCAACTTTTCGAGGGTGGACCTGAACTTCTTCAGCTCGACCTCGGCCCGCTTCCGGCGGGGCTCGACGAGCGAGGCGACGCGGAAATATTCCTCGGGGGATACGTAGCGGAAAGCGAGGTCCTCCAGCTCCGCCTTGACGCGTCCCATCCCAAGGCGGTTGGCGATCGGCGCGTAGATTTCGAGCGTCTCGGAGGCGATCTGTTTCTGTTTGTCCTCGGACAGGAATTTCAGTGTTTGCAGATTGTGGAGCCGGTCGGCCAGCTTGATGAAGATCACCCGGAGGTCATCGGTCATGGCCAGGATGATTTTCCGGATGGTTTCCGCCCTTCTCGTCTCCGGAGAGGAATCCTGGAAGCGGCTGATCTTGGTCACTCCTTCGACCAGGGCGGCCACGTCTTTCCCGAAGACTTCCTTGAGTTCGGCCGCCGTGACCTCGGTATCTTCGAGGACATCGTGGAGAAGACCGGCGACGAGCGTCGTGCTGTCCAGGCTCATATCGGCCAAGAGGCTGGTGACTTCCAGCGGATGGCTGAGGTAGGGCTCTCCCGACCTGCGGACCTGTCCCTTGTGGGCGCGGGCGCTGAAGACATAGGCCTTCTGGAGGAGGGCGATATCTTTTTCGCCGTAGCCGGAGGAGATTTTTTCCAGGATATCATCAAACCGAATCATTTTTTTATGGATGTTCTTGGCCCAGAATCCAGTCTGCGGCGGCCAGCAGATCGGGTGCGATATGGGCCGGTCGGATGTTCATCTCCTCAAGCTTTTTTTTCGACTCGACGCCGAAACCCGTGAGGACGAGCACGGAACGGGCGCCGATGTTCAGCCCGAAAAGGACGTCCTCGACCTTGTCTCCGATGAAATAGGAGCCGGCCAGGTCGATGCCGAGGTCCTTCGCCGCCCGCCGGGCCAGCCCGGGCTTGGGTTTGCGGCAGGCACAGTCCTTCCTGTATCGAGGGTTCGCGGAGAGTTCGTAGTGAGGGCAGAAGTAGACGCCGTCGACATGGACGCCGCGTCCGGAAAAATCAGCCTTCAT
>JAPKZH010000077.1 GCA_026393905.1 Candidatus Aminicenantota bacterium | reverse complement strand
TTTGTTTCAAGCGCCGGCAGCGTTGAAAAAGACGGAAACCGCTTCGAAATTCTTGGTCATGAAAATGCCCCGGGACGATTACTTCCTCTGGCTGGACGACCTAAGCCTCCGGGAAATCATGGCTGCGCCCGTAAGCCCGCCCAACGGCGCGCGGATCAACCGGGAGTCGATTGAATTCACCTGGGAAATGACGCCGACAGACCGCCTCCTGGATATTGTCCTGGTCCTCTCCCGTGATAAAGAATTCAGGGGACGGGATGGGCGAGAATTCCGGATAAATAATGCCGACGGCGACCAGCGAAATTGGGACCCGGCCCCGAACGGTAATCCGGTCCAGTCTTTTGCCGGAGATTCTGAGGTTCTCACCCTTTTCGTCCCAAGCGATCTAAAAAAAGGCAAATGGTTCTGGCGGTTGGAAATCTATCAGTATAAAACACGGCTCGCTATCTCTGAAACCAGATATATTTATTTAGAAAAAGTATATCCGGAAGTTTCTCCGCCGTCATCGCGGGCCTCTGGGCGCGGCGGTCTCGCCTTGAGCGCGGCCATCTCACATTTCTCGGAACTCCAGAACTTAGATTTTTTCCCCATCGGGATGTATGGCGTCCCCCCTGAAGACTTCAAGGAATTAAGCGAGATCGGCTTTAATGCCGCCTCTTATTTCTCGTTGGGCCCGGATTCTCTGTTTCCGGCGCTATCCGCAGCCCGCGTCAACAACCTGAAAGTGCTTGTCGCGCCTTTGGCTGTACTGCAAGCCCGGCCTGATCGTCCCGGTTATGATGTGTCATCGCCGGCGAGTGAACCGAAGGACCTGAGGCGAACGGAGCGCGGCAATCCCGCTTTTCTGCAGCCCCTCCATTCAGACTCCATCCTGGGCTGGTACCTGGAAGATGAGCCCGAAGGCCGGGGCATTTCGCCGAAAATCATTTTCAACAAGCGCGCCGCGCTTCTCCGGCAGGGATTCCGTCAGCCGGGCGTTATCGTCCTGAACCGGTCCTGGCGGGCCGTGGATTATGCGCCGGCCGCGGATATCATCATGACCGATCCCTATCCCATTCCCTTTGAGCCGCTGTCCTGGCTGAGCGCCAACCTGGACGAGATTCATGCTGCCGTCGGCAGCGATCCCGCAAAGCGGGTTTGGGCAGTCATCCAGGCTTTCGGTTGGAACTATGGATCCGATGCCGTCCGGGAAACCGGCCTGGGCCGCGACCCCACGGGCGATGAGGTTCAGGCACTCACGTATCTGGACCTTACCCACAAGGCGCAGGGATTGTTTTATTATGTTTACAAATCGGGGAATTACTTTATCAAAGAGAAGGGGGATTTGTGGGAGGGATTAAAAAAGACGGTGGGCGAGCTAAGGCAACTCCTGCCGTTGATTCAAGCGCCGGAGGCCCGGCTGGATTTCAAGACCGACAGCGACAAAACCGACGCCTCGGGCATCCCGGCGGTCCACTCGATTCTTAAAGAACTTAAATCGGAGGGGAATTCCTATTCGGAGCCCGATGCCGGTCCCGTGGAACTCACTCGCCTTCCGAGACCTGGTCCAGCTGAATTCCCCACCGGTTCGCTTCGCCCGGGCGCCTACCTCATCGCCGTCAACACCCTCAACGAACCCGTAACGGCGACTTTCGAGTTCAAACGTCCGCCTTCCGCTGCCGCTTTCGATTTTTTTTCAGGGGCAGGATTCCCACTCTCCGATTCTCGTCTGGCCCTGGAATTCAAGCCGCTGGAGAGGAAGGTCCTCTACTTCCATCCGGCCCTTTGATGTCCTTG
>JAPKZH010000041.1 GCA_026393905.1 Candidatus Aminicenantota bacterium | reverse complement strand
GCAACCTGCCGGCCTGGATCAATTCATTGTTCACCCGCAGGCTGATCGATGCCTGGCGGCATGCGCGGGTCCGCGCCGCGTCCGGCGAAACCGACGTGGCCGACGACACCATACAGGAGATCATCGCCGACGCCGGCCTGGATCCCCAGGACGCGTATGTCCGGGACTGCCTGGCGGATGCCCTGAATGACGCGTTGCGCGCCCTGCCGGCGGCCCAGCGCCGGGTGGTGGAAGCCCAGGTATTCGGCGGCCTGACCTTCCGGGAAATTGCGGCGGCCACGGGGGAGAGCATCGATACCCTGACGGCGCGCAAACGTTATGCCCTGCGCAACCTTTCCCATGCGCTGCGGCACTGGATCGAAGCATGAACAGCAGGGAGCAGGTGTCGTTCCGGATGACTGAAAATATCGGGTTCGTCCCGAAGGAGGCAAGATATGTCTGATCAAGAGAGCACTCGCAGCGGCAGGTCCGATGCGGGCCGTGCCGGTGGAATGGATGCGTCCAAGGAATCGTCCAGGCGTCCCTGCCGGGGTTTTAAGGGCAATGGCTGGTGGCATGACCGCAGTCTGCCTGTGAAAATTCTGATGGGGGTCGGCTTCGGCATACTCGGCCTCGGCCTGATTGCCTTCTTCGGCTGGGTGGTGATGGCTTTGTGGAATTGGCTGATGCCCGACATCTTCGGACTCAAACGCATCGGTTACTGGCAGGCCTGGGGCCTGCTGATCCTGTGCAAAATCCTTTTTAGTGGCTGCGGCTCGGGGAGCAGCGGCGTCCGGAGCGACCGCAAGCGCCGGCGGCACCTGCGTCGCTATATGCAGGAAAACCAGCCGCCTGCCGAAGAAGCCAAGACGGATTCATGAGAAAAGGGATCAGCTCTAGAAATGAAGTAGAGATGCTGCGAGCCAATCTGCAGCCGCTCGCTCTTTTGTTTCAAAACCTGACCCCCGAGCTCCCCTCGAGTGAGGTCCCTCTGGCTGTCCGGTATCTGGACAAAGGGCACGCCCGAGAAAAAGTATGAATAACTTTGGAATAAAACAGGAAACAATGAAGCGACAGGAGGATAACATGTCGAAGGTTTCGAGGTATTGCTTCCTTCTTGCCGTTGCAGGCTGCCTGCTCCTGGCGCAGCCTTTGATGGCGGCAGAAGGAATCAAAGGCAATCTTGTCAATGTCAACTGGCTTGAGAAAAATCTTAAAAATGCCGATGTTCTGATACTCGACGCGTCACCCACTCAGATCTATACGACAAAACACATTCCCGGCGCAGTCAGCGTCGACATATACACCTGGTATGGTCTCCAGGAAATGCCGGTCGCTGATATGGAAAAACTCTGCCAGTCCTGGGGAATCAGTTCCGGGAAAAAGATCGTAATGTACGATCCAGGCGGCACGATGCTGGCTACCAGGCTCTTTTTCTCCCTTTATTATTACGGCTTCCCCGCAAGAGATCTTTTGATCCTGGACGGCGGGCTTTTCAGGTGGGAGGAGCAAGGATTGCCGGTAACGAAAGATATTACGCCTGCCCCGAAGCAAGGCTCTTTCAAGATCAAGAAGCTTTACGAAGATGTGAAAGTCAACCTGCCGGAATTCCTTACCGCGTCAGGGGACTCGGTCAACAATGTTTTACTGGAAGCACTTGGGGTCGACTGGCATTTTGGGGAAGTCCTTGCCTTTCCCAGGGCCGGCCATATCCCTAATGGCATCCTTCTGCCCAGTGCCGACTTTTACAATCCTGACAAGACCTTCAAATCCGCTGAAGACATAAGGAGAATGCTGACCTATTTGGGTGTCAGGCCTGAACAGCAGATCTACACCTATTGCGGGGGCGGAGTAGCCGCCAGTGTGCCGTTTTTCGCCCTTAAATTCCTGGTGAATTACCCTAAAGTAAAACTTTACAAGGAGTCCGAGCTCGGATGGCTGTCCGACGAAAGAGAACTCCCTTATTGGACTTATGATGCTCCGTTCCTGATGAGGGAAACATACTGGCTGCAGTTCTGGGGCGGCCAGAGGATAAGGACGTTCGGAGGCGGGCACGTCAGCATCGTGGATGTTCGGCCCGCAGGCGCATTCGATCAGGGACACGTGCCTTTTGCGCTTAACCTCCCCGCAGATGTGATGCTGGAGAAACTGGGACAGAAAAAAGTATCTGTCTTCATGGACTCCATGGAGAAATGGGCAAAGCTTGGTTTCGCCCTGACGAAGGATGCAACTGTTGTGGGTCCCAAAAAGGTCCTCCAGGACTTATCCGTACCTCCCACGACTTATCCCGGGAATTTCCGCAAGGACGTAATTATTGCTGACCCGAAGAGCACCCGGGGATATTATCCCAAGGTATTTATTGCTTCGGGCAAGGATGTGCCTGCTAAAGCTCAGAACGGCAAAGTTGTTCATGTCCCTTACACCGATCTCCTGAATGCCGACGGCATGCCCAAAGCCGCGAAAGATATCTGGAACATCCTGGCCAAGGCCGGGGTCCCAAGATATGCGGAGCTTGTTTGCTTCTCCGATGATCCCGGTGAAGCGGCAGCCAACTATTTTATCCTCAAGCTGATGGGCTACCCTGATATAAAGGTGTTGGTGATTTAACAGTTATTAACATTCTTGTTAAAGCGGTCATAGACAGATGCTATCCATTGGCGCAGATTGTCGAGGCTCACCGGTATGTCGACAAAGGACACAAAAAGGGAAATGTGGTCATCACCGTGCTCGCGCCAAAAAGCGTGGAAAACGAATTGGATGGGGAAATTGAACGCCGGCGCATCTATATCTCGATCTGGCCATCGAAAAGGAAATCCAACTGAAGAACGGGATTGCCTTGGGGGTGGGGATGAACGTCTACAACCTCATGAATAGCCAGAGACCCGTTTCCTATGTCAAAGAAGACAATCATCTCTTCGGTCAGGTCTGGGCGCGCCAGCTCCCCCGCTGGGTCCAGCTCAAGGCGAATTTCCGGTTCTAGTTGGTCTGCTATCGGTATTCGCCGGACCACAAGGCTTCCAGAAATACCGTGAACGGAAGGACCGCGACTCCCTCTGTCTTTCGCGGGCGAGGTTCCAGGCAAACGCAGAGATAACGTTTCAACATCTTCTCCTCGGCGAGAGCGCGTAAGGATCTTAGGTCTTGGGGCGACACGTTTTCTTTGGCCTTGACTTCCACGGCCGTATGATCCCCCAGAATGAAATCCACCTCGAAACCAGATGTTGAGCGCCAGAAGCCGAGCGCTTCCCCAGACTCATAATCCGTGTAACTCGAGAGCTCGTGCATGAGATAGGTCTCGAACGCTTCACCGAATTCCGGCGTCCCCGGCCGGAAGGGTCTCCCCTGCAACGACGCCGCCACGCCCACATCGAAGAAATAATATTTTGATGAAGCAAGCGGCTTCCTTTTCTTGGTCTTTCTCCATGGAGAAAGCTCGTGCAGCACGAGTGTGTCCTTCATAATTTCGAAATATTCATAAACGGTTGTTCGCGCCACTTGGGCGTCATTGGCCACGTTCGTGAAATTCACGATGGTCGCGTTGCAATGTGCTGCGACTTTCAAGAACCGGCTAAACGCGGGCACGTTGCGCGCCGCGCCTTCGGCGATGATCTCCTGCTGAAGATACAGGCCGGTATAAGCCTGGAGGTCGGCTTGGGGATCGTCGGAAAAATAGATCGAGGGAAGCAGGCCCCGGGCCATCGCCCGGGCCAGGTCGAACCGCCCGCCAAGCTCTTTCCAAGTGAAGGGATGAAGATTTTTCGTCCGGGCGCGTCCGCCGAGCAGATTGACGCCGCCTCGCCGCAGCTTCCGCGCGCTCGATCCTGTCAGCAGGAACCGTATTCCCCGGGTTTCTATCAAGCGGTGCACCTCATTCAGGAGAATGGGTAGGCGCTGGATTTCGTCAATCACCAAGATCGAGTCTCGCGGTTTTAATTCCTCTGCGAGCCGACCCGGATTCCGGCTGAGTGTAAGAAAAACCGAAGTGTCGAGCAGGTCATAGACCTTTGCCTCTTTGAGCGAATGGTGGACAAGAGATGTCTTGCCTGTCTGTCTCGGCCCGAAAAGGAAATGAGACCTCTTGGCAAGGAGTCCTGGAAGGTCGAGTAGACGAGGAATCCATTCCGGTGAAGAAAAGCCTTGCGTCGCCATAGTCGTCAAATATCATGACAAATGACGGCGATGTTGTCAAATAG
>JAPKZH010000598.1 GCA_026393905.1 Candidatus Aminicenantota bacterium | reverse complement strand
GGCTCGGAAGAAGCCGGCCGGCGAAGTTGTCTGAGCTTCCCGGCGAACGTCCGTAAAATCGAGGCCGGGAAGCGAGTTCTGAGCCGCCGAGAAGGAGGGCTCGGGAACGGCGTGAAAAACCCGGATGGGGAGCGAGGCTGTTTCCGGATCGTTTCCGGGACAAATTTTCCCCGCATAAAATGGAAGAGGGCCACTATGTTGAAGGTTGAGGTTTGACCCTTTCTGGCAATCCGGCAGGCCTTATGATAGAATTCGTCCATGAAATCGCAACTTGAAGACATCCTCCGGAGAGTCCAGGCTGGAAAGCTCTCCCCGAAAGAAGCGCTCTACCTCCTCAAAGATTATCCTTATCAAGACCTGAATTTCGCCAAGGTCGACCATCACCGCGAACTGAGAAGAGGCTTCCCCGAGATCATCTACGGCCTGGGAAAGACGGACGAGCAAATCCTGAAAATCGCCGGCGAAATCATCAAAAAAGGAGGCAGCCTTCTCATCACCAGGGCGGAGCCTCGAACGTACAGGAAAATCAAGAAGACGATTCCCGGGGCCTGCTATAACGCTCCGGCCAAAGCGGTCTATCTCAAGCAGAAACACTCTGTCATGGGCAAGGGCAAGATCATGATCCTGACCGCCGGAACCTCGGATATTCCCGTGGCAGAGGAAGCCTATGTCACCTGCGACATGCTGGGAAACGAAGTGGAAAGGGTCTATGATGTCGGCGTGGCCGGCCTGCACCGGCTGCTCGGGGAATATGAAAAAATCAATAAAGCCAAGGTCATCATCGCCGTAGCCGGGATGGAAGGGGCGCTGCCGAGCGTCGTGGCCGGCCTGGTTTCCGTTCCGATCATCGCCGTCCCGACGAGCGTCGGGTATGGGGCCAGCTTCAAAGGACTGGCCGCCCTCCTGGCCATGCTCAATTCCTGTTCGGGAGGGGTGGCCGTCGTCAATATCGATAACGGCTTCGGCGCCGCCTACCTGGCCAGCCTCATCAACCACCTCTAATTTCTTGACAAAAAGGGCTCCTGAACCTATATTATGAGAAATTTTCTAAAATCCGGCTTGTAAAAATATAGATGGAGATTATTGACCAAATCCGGCAGGTTGCCAATATCGTAGAGATCGCTTCCCAGTACACGACGCTCAGACAACGGGGAAGAAAACACGTCGGGCTCTGCCCTTTCCACGCCGAAAAGACCCCATCCTTCACGGTCGACGGCGAAAAACAGCTGTTTCATTGTTTCGGCTGCGGAATCGGGGGGGACGTCTTCTCCTTGGTTATGGAGAAGGAGAACCTCAGCTTTCCCGAAGCCCTGAAATATCTGGCCGAAAGGTACAAAATCCCCCTTCCCGAGCAGAAAAAGCTCTCGCCCCAAGCCCTCAAGCTCGAAGACCAGCTCTTGAAGATCACCGAATCCAGCCTGGCTTTTTTCAAGAAGAACCTGTTCACGTCCCAGGAAGGCAAAGCCGCCTTGGATTACCTCAAAAAACGGAACATTTCGGAGAAAACCATCCAGGATTTTAAGATCGGATATGCCATGAATTCCTGGAATTCGCTCCTCACCTACTTCAAGGGGAAAGGCGTTTCGATCGACCTGCTGGAGAAGGCGGGCTTGGTCCTCCCCAGCAAAAAGAAGGACGAATACTATGACCGGTTTAGGGGGAGGATCATCTTCCCCATTTTCACCCTGACCGGGAAGGTTGTCGGCTTCGGCGGCAGGACGCTGTTCAACGCCGATCCCAAATATCTCAACTCGCCGGACACCCCGCTCTATTCCAAAGGCCAGCTTCTCTACGGGCTGCACCTCAGCAAGGAGGCCATCCGAAACGCGAGAGAAACCATCCTGGTCGAAGGGTATACGGATTTTCTGGCCCTCTACCAGGCCGGCCTGACCAACTGCGCCGCATCCCTGGGCACAGCGCTGACTCCCCACCAGGTCGGGCTGGCCATGCGATTCGCGCCCAGAGTCATCATTAGCTACGACGGCGACGCGCCCGGCCGCACGGCGGCCTTCCGGGCCCTCCCGATTTGTTTCGATAAAGGCCTGGAGACGCAGGTCCTGGTCCTGCCGAATAACCTGGATCCCGATGGTTTTATCCAAAAGCATGGCAAGGACGAATACCTCAAGTTCATTAAGGACAGTTCCTCCGGCTTGAAATTCCTCGTTGATTTCTCGGTCGAAGGCAAACAGATGGATGTTCCGGAGGTCAAAATCAGGGTCCTGAAGGGCATCCTGGGGATCCTCGAGAACATCTCCGACGCCCTTCTCCGCAGCGAGTACATCAAACAGGCGGCCGAATGCCTGGGAGTCGAGGAGGCCGTCATCCGGGTCCTCACCCAACAAAAAACCCCCGAGAAAGCCGCAACGGCCTGGGAGACCCTGTTTCCGGCCGAAAAAAGGCTTCTCCAAATCCTCGTCGAGAACAAGGACCTCCGGCCCCATATCTTCTCGGAGATGGAGGAGGAAGACTTCCGGGGCTTGAAAAGCGAGCCGATTTTTAGGATAATAATGGGTTCGTTTCGGAAAGATAAGGATATCCATATCCACGAGCTGCAAAAGGAAATCGGGCCTTCTCTCTCCAGATTTCTTTCCGAATCCCGGCTTGAGAAAGGGCAGCCGCCGACAGTCGAAGAGGCTCTCGATTGTCTATGCGCTTTGAAAATCATCGGCAAGCAGAATGAGTTGAAAAAAATTCAGGCCGAGATCGCCCGGCTTGAGAAGAAGGGTGAGAAAGATAAAGTCCAATCGCTGCTTTATCAAAAACAGGACCTGACGAAACAGATCATGGCCCTGAAATAGGGGTTTGATGTAACGGAATGACCGGAAACGAAGTAAAGAAATATAGCGGGAAAATCTATCCTTTAGGAGCATGGCGTGCCCCCTGAAAATAAATTTCAAAAGGGTGATATTTCGCAGCTGATATCGAAGGGACGAAAGCAGGGCTACCTTCTCTTCGAGGAAATCGACAAGACCTTCCAAGACGATCTGGACGCTGAGGAGAGCTTCGACGATTTCCTGACATCGATCGACGATTACGGGATCAAGATCCTGGACACCAAACAGCGGGAAATCATCCCCAAACGGCGCAAAAGCGAGCTCGTCTCGCTGGCCGGGCTGGAGAGGACGACGGACCCCGTCAAGCTCTATCTCCGCGAGATGGGCAACATCTCCCTCCTGACGCGGGAGGGCGAGATCACCATCGCCCGGGAAATCGAGCGCGGCGAAAAATCGATCGTCAAAGCGCTTTCCAAGACCCGGCTGGTGCTGAACGAGGTGCTTTCGCTCGAAGACAGGATCAAGGCCGACCCGATGGTCATCCAGGAGATGTTCGATGTCAGCGAGGATGATATCGCCGAGGGAAAGCTCGAGGAAAAAAAGAAGCAGATCCTGACCAAGATCAAGAAGATCAAGGACCTCAGCCATAAGCTGGACAAGATCCCCAACATTCGCAAGAAGGTCTTCGCCCGGAGCCGGATCATCGTCCAGATGAGCACGTATATCAGGGACCTCAACCTTCGCTCGACGCAGAAGGAAAAAATCATCGACACCCTGAGGGACAAACTGCGAATTATCAATGAGTTAGAGGAGAAGAAAGAAGACCTTGAGCTGACTCTGAACAAGACCCGCAGGAAGAGAGAAAGCGAAGAGCTGGCCCAGAAGCTGAAAGAAGTCAATAGACAGCTCAGACAGCTGCAGAAGGACATCGGGCTGGATGCGCAGAACCTCAGGAAAACCATCCGTTCCATCACGACCGGCAAGAAGATCAGCGACCAGGCGAAAAAAGAGCTGGTCGCGGCCAACCTGAGGCTGGTCGTCTCCATCGCCAAGAAATACAGCAACCGCGGCCTCCAGTTCCTGGACCTGATCCAGGAAGGCAACATGGGCCTGATGAAGGCCGTCGATAAATTCGAGTACCGGAGGGGCTATAAATTTTCGACATATGCCACATGGTGGATCCGGCAGGCCATCACCCGGGCCATCGCCGACCAGGCCCGGACCATCCGGATCCCGGTCCACATGATCGAAACGATCAACAAGCTCATTCGGGTCAGCCGGAGCCTTGTCCAGGAAATCGGACGCGAGCCGACCAGCGAAGAGATCGCCAAAAAGATGGACATGCCGGTGACCAAGGTTCGCAAGATCATCAAGATCGCCCAAGAACCCATCTCGCTGGAAACGCCGATCGGCGAGGAGGAAGACAGTCACCTGGGAGATTTTATCGAGGACAAAGTCATGCCCTCGCCGCCCGATACGGTCATCCATATCAACCTCAGGGAACAGATCGAGGAAGCCCTCAAATCCCTGACCGAAAGAGAAGCCAAGGTCCTCAAGATGCGCTTTGGGCTGGGCGACGGAAACGAGCGCACCCTGGAGGAAGTCGGACAGCAGTTCAAGGTCACTCGAGAGCGTATCCGGCAGATCGAGGCCAAGGCGCTCCGCAAGCTCAAGCACCCCAGCCGCAGCAAGAAGCTAAAATCTTTTACAAACGGATATTAGGCTCCCGGCCAAGTCCGCCCCATTTGACTCTGTTGAAGTCCGAAGTCCCGATTCACACGTTTTTATGCCCCCCTTTTCATTGACTTGTACGGCGGATATCTGATATAAAGTGCGCGAGGGCCTATAGCTCAGCGGTAGAGCTACCGGCTCATAACCGGCAGGTCCCAGGTTCGAATCCTGGTAGGCCCATTCGACCTCGAGGCAATAATGTGGATATTGAATTTGATAAGCTAAAAAGGCTCCAAGATGTTGATTCTGAAATAAATAGCATTTCTTCCCTTCTTGAGGCCATCCCCGCCGGGCTCGAGGCCATCGACCAGCAAATCAAAGCGGCTTCCGACGTCGTGAGCCACGCCAAGGAAAAACTCTCCGTCAACCAGAAGAAAAGGAGGGACCTCGAGGGCCAGGTCAAGGATAACAAGGCCCAGATCGCAAAGTTCAAGCGCCAGCTGAACGATATCAAAACGAACAAAGAGTACACGTCCCTCCTCAAGGAAATTGAGGAATCCCAGCAGAAGGTGGACAAGGTCGAAGAGGAGATCCTGAACGAGATGATTGCGGCCGACGAGATCGAAAAGGAGATCAAGGCTGCCCATCAGAAACGGGCCGAAGAAGAGCTGCGGCTGAAAAAGGAAAAAGAGGTCATCTCCCAGAATCAAAAAGAGCTGGAGGGGAAAAAACAAATCCTCGTGAAGGAGCGAGAAAGCTTGATTCCTCAAATCCCCTCCGACCAGCTCAGGCTTTATCTCAGGATCAGCAAAAAAATGAACGGCGTCGGCATGTCGCCCGTCACCGACGACTTCTGCTCGCTGTGCCAGATGCGCATCCGCCCCCAACTCCTGAACGAGCTCGTGGAAAAGAAAAAGATCATCCTCTGCGAGGCCTGCGGCAGGATCCTGAATTGGCAGAAGCCGCGGGATGAGGAAGAGGAAGAAGAGAAAGCCGACAACCCGAACAAGGTCGACGACTCGACCGCCTAAAATCCGGCCTGGATACCGATGAAAGGGATGATGGGAAGAAAATAGATCGTCTTTTGTTGTCCGTCTTCCCACAATTTAAAATACACGTTCTTGCGATTGTACAGGTTCTGGACGTCCAGATAGAGGTCGAGGTTCCAGCGGCGGAAGACGAACCGCTTTTCAACCCGGACATCCAGCCGGTGGTAGGCCGGATAGCGAAGCGTGTTAATCCGGGTCAGGTCGAAAAAGGCGGTGTCTTTCGCCTCCGAGAGCTGCAGGTCAAAAGGCGTATAAGGCTGTCCTCCCGTATAGCGCCATTTGAGCGACAGCTCCCACGTCGGCGAAGCTTTAACCATAACGACGGCGTTCAGGATATGGCGGTAGTCGAAATCCCCCGGGCGAAGCACTCCGTCCATCGCCTTGTACTTCACGATGGAATAGGAATAGTCAAAAACCCAGGAGAATTTCTCCGTCAAACTTTTCTGGACAGAGATCTCGAAGCCGCGGGCATAGCCGGTCCCCACGCTTAACAGCTTCGATCCGAAAAACGAAGGGATGATGCTGCCGCCGCTGTTGGCGAGAGTGAGATAGGGATTCTGGCTATCCACGGGATAATGGCGGTACGCCTTGTTATAGACTTCGGCCCGGACCTTGATGTCTTTTCCCAGCCCGTGTTCGAAACCGAAGACCAGGTGTTCGGATTCAAGAAAGCGGAGGGATTTATTGTCGGGATGAGAAACCAGCCAGAGTGTCTCGGGCGACTGCGTATAGAGGCCGTAGGAGAGATGAATCGCCGTCCCCGGCCGGAGGGCGTAGCTGAGGCCGATCCTGGGGCTGAAAGCGAATTCATCGATGAACCGAAGATCATCGCCCCTGACGCCGGCCGTCGCCTTCAACCGCCGGGTGAGCGGATAGCTGAGTTGGAGATAAAAGCCCAGTTTGTCCGTGTCCAGGCTTGCGTCGGCGTTCGTCTTGGTGAAGCGGAAGCCCATCCTGTCAACGTGGATATATCCGCCGCGGTAGTAGATATGGTGCCCGGCCCGGACGTTTTTGAACGAGACGCCGCTCATCAGCTGCAGTTTCGGCAGGAGAAAATATTCCAGGTCGGCTTTAGCCGTGGTCTCTCCCTCGTCGGAGCTGATTTGATAACTTTGCCGGCCGTGGTCATTCAAGGTATAGGAATAGTGGCTGTCCGTCTTGGCCAGAGTGAAGTAGGCTACTCCTTTTTCCCCCAAGAGGCCTTTCAGGGTCAGGCCGGAGATCGACAGATGATCGTTGATATCAATTTTCATCCGGTCGGTCTCGGGCCTGTCGGATTCTTCGATGTCCAGGCGATCCTTGGCGGCCAGGCCGAGCACGGCCAGCTGCCATGTTCTCGAAAGGTCGTAGACGAGCTTGGCCTGTCCGTCTGTGAAGTCGGGAACGACCCTCAGGCCCTCGGTCAGGCTGGGCGGGATGCTCGAGAAAAAATCTTTCCGGATAGAAAAAATCCAGGAACCCCGCGCTGAAAACAGGGGACCCTCCAGAGATCCGTTGACGCCGAAGAGGCTCAGGCTCAGCCGCCCCATGATCCTAGAACGGCTCCCTTCCCGCAGCACGATCTGGGTGATGGAAGAGAGTTTGTCGCCGTAATAGGCGGGGAAGCCGCCGCTGTAAAAATCGATGTCCTCGACCAGGCCGGCGTCGAGCAGCCCAAACGACCCGCCGCTCGAGTTCTGTGAGCCGAAATGGCTGAGGCCGGGGACCTGGACTCTGTCGATCACAAAGAGATTTTCCGCCGGGCTTCCGCCCCGGACGATGAGGTCGTTTTTAAAATCTCCCGAGGTGGCCACTCCGGGGATAACCTGAAGGGCCCGGCTGACGTCTTCGAACGTGCCCGGAATATTCCGGATTTCAGCGCCGTCCAGACTCCGACGGCTCGAAGCCACAGTTTCCGTTCGTAAAAAGGCCTCTGCCGTCACGGTGATTTCTTGATGGATGGCCTCCAGAGAGATATCAACCGTGATCTCCTTCTTATCTCCGGCGGCGCGGACCTTGACCAGGCAGGGAACATACCCGTCCTTTTCGAACAGGAGGTATTGCTCTCCGGGAGGCAAGTCATTGAGACGATATTTTCCCAGGCCGTCTGTCTCTGTCGAATGGTCCGCATCCTGTACGGACACGCGAACTTTAACGAGGGGCGCCCGGGTGGATTTGTCCGTGACGGCGCCTGACACAACAAACGCCTGCTCGTGCTCGGACGCAGCGCCCCCGGTGCCGGGCATGGAAAAGTAAGCGGCAATAAGCAAAAGAAGGGTCATCCGCGGTCCATGAGTTTTCATCGAACCTATTTAAAACCAAAACATGGATAAGATTCAATACCGGAAGCTTCTCCAAATATGTGATTTCGAAGAGGTGTCGGAATCGCCCCCGAGGCCCCACGAAGCTGCTAAAAATCCTGCTTACCCATCAAGAAAACGCTCTAATTGGTACATCGTCAAATGCTCCTTGGAAAGGAGGCAGAGAGCGAAGCGAGCGTTGGAGGGAAACCCGGAATAAGGGTTTCCCTCCAAGAGTGTCCGACGGGACTGGTTCCCCAGGGGCCCGGGGGCGATTCCGGCACCGATAGAAAATCACACAAACGATAATGCTTACTTCAATTCCTCTTTTTTTGACGGGAAAAATAAAATAGGATAGAATCTTTAAGCTTAAAAGGAGTCCTATCATGTCCACATCCATCAAGAAGATCCATGCCCGTGAGATCCTGGATTCTCGCGGCAATCCCACGGTCGAAGCCGAGGTGACGCTGGAAAACGGAGTCGTCGGAAGATCGGCCGTCCCTTCGGGAGCGTCCACCGGCATCCACGAAGCGCTGGAGCTCCGCGACGGTGACAAAAAGCGATACGGCGGCAAGGGCGCGCTGTCGGCCGTCAAAAATGTCAATGACCTCATCGCCAAAGCCTTGATCGGGTTTGATGCCAAGGACCAAACCGGCCTGGACAAAGCCATGATCGAGATCGATGGAACGCCCAACAAGAACAAACTGGGGGCCAATGCCATTCTGGGCGTCAGCCTTGCGGCCGCCAAGGCCGCCGCCGCTGCGGCAAACATGCCCCTCTACCGCTATCTCGGCGGGACATCGGCCTTTATACTGCCCGTTCCGATGTTCAACATCCTCAACGGAGGATCCCATGCCAACTGGCAGGCGACCGACTTCCAGGAATTCATGATCGCGCCCGTGGGTGCGCCCAATTTCCGGGAGGCCTTGCGCTGGGGAGCAGAGATATACCAATCCCTCAAGAGCGTCCTCAAATCCCAGGGATATTCGACGAGCGTCGGGGACGAGGGCGGCTTCGCGCCGGCCCTAAAGACCAACGCCGAAGCCGTGGAGGTGATCCTCAAAGCCGTGGAAAAAGCCGGCTACAAGCCCGGCCTCGAAATCGCCATCGCCCTCGACCCGGCCTCGAGCAGCTTTTTCGAGGATGGCCATTACCTCCTCCGGACGGAAAACCGGAAGATCACATCGGCCCAGATGGTCGAGCTCTACGCCGACTGGGTCAAAAAATATCCCATCGTGTCCATTGAAGACGGACTGGCCGAGGATGACTGGGAGGGCTGGAAGCTCCTCAACACGACTCTCGGAAACAGGATCCAGATCATCGGCGACGACCTCTTCGTAACCAATATCAGCCGCATCGGCCGCGGCATTCGGGAAGGCGCGGCCAACGCCGTGCTCATCAAGCTCAACCAGATCGGCACTCTGAGCGAGACCATCGCCGCGATCGAAATGGCCCGGAAGGCCGGCTGGCGGGCCATGGTGTCCCACCGCAGCGGGGAAACCGTCGACAGTTTCATCGCCGATTTCACCGTGGCCATGGGAACCGGGCAATTGAAGACGGGAGCGCCCTGCCGGGGCGAGCGCATCGAGAAGTACAACCAGCTGATGAGGATCGAAGAAGAGCTCGGACGAGCGGCTGTTTACGCAGGACGGACGGTTTTTGCCCGGTAAACCCGCTCCTCAGCCGATGTCTTCTCTATAGAGCGCGTCAAGCAGGTCCTTGTATTTTTTCTCGACGACGTTCCGTTTGACCTTGAGGCTGGGAGTCATCTCCCCTTTTTCGATCTCAAAATCCCGCTCCAGGACGGCAATCTTTTTGATCCTTTCGAACGAAGCCAGGTTGGGCGTGGCCCGGTCGATTTCCGATCTCAGGAAATCGACGACCTGTTCGTTCTGGACGAGCTGGGCCCGGCCGGCATAGGCAATGTTGTTGGATTTGGCATAGGCCTCGAGCTTATCGAATTTCGGGACAATCAAGGCCGAGATGAAACGCCGCCGGTCGCCGATGACCACGGCATTTTCGATGTAGGGATTGGTCTTCAGGATGTTCTCGATGGGCTGGGGGGCGACATTCTTCCCGCCGGCAGTGACGATCAGGTCCTTTTTGCGGTCGGTGATCATCAAGAAGCCGTCCTCATCGAACCGGCCGATATCCCCCGTCTTAAACCAATCGCCTTCAAAAGTCTCCCTGGTCTCGGCTTCCTTCTTGTAATACCCCTTCATGACATGGGGCCCCCGCGTCAGGATTTCGCCATCCCGAGCGATCTTGACTTCAATGCCGGGGATCGGTTTTCCTACGGTGCCGAACCTCGGGTTTTCGAGGAGGTTGATCGCGATCACGGGTGAGGTTTCCGTCAATCCGTAGCCTTCCACGATCACCAGTCCCATGGCGTAGAAGAAATCCGCGATGTCTTTGGAGAGCGGCGCGCCTCCCGAGACGAAGAAGCGAATCTGGCCGCCTGTTTTTTCGACGATCTTGGAATAGACGAGCTTGTGGGCCAGGTTGCGCTTGAACTTGAGGAACCCGCCGATCGGCCGCATCGCCAGCTTGCGCGTTCCGTAGGCTTTGCCGACCTTGACCGCCCAGAAGAAGATTTTTCTCTTCAAGCCCGAGCTCGTCAGAACATTGTCCATGACCTTGGAATAAATCTTTTCAAACACCCGCGGCACGCCGACCATGATATGGGGACGGATTTCGAGAAGGTTCGCCGCTACCGTCTCGACGCTTTCGGCATAGCCAATCGTGCAACCCTTGTAAACGTAAGCAAAGGTCACCATTCTCTCCAGGATGTGGGACAGGGGAAGAAACGACAGGACGGTATCTCGGTCGGTAAATTCGAGAATTTCTGCGGCGGTCTTGACATTGCTGACAAAGTTGCCGTGGGTCAGGATGACGCCCTTGGGCACGCCGGTCGTTCCCGAAGTATAAATGATCGACGCTTCATCCTCCGGTTTGACCCCGCCGACAAGCCTTTCAAAAAGGTCCGGTTGGGCGTTGGCCACGGCCATTCCCTGGGCCTGGATCTCCCGGTAGGTCATGACACCCGGTGGGGCTTCGGATTCAAACGTGATAAAATGCTTGACCTGGGGAAGCTCGGCTTTGATCTCGTCGATCTTTTTCCACTGGTCCGGGTTCGAATAGACGACAATCTTGGCATCCGAATCATTGATGATGTATTTCACCTGTTCCGGCACGAGTGTCGTGTATTTGGGGACCGTGATCCCGCCGTTGGTAAGGCAGGAGAAATCGGTGATCGTCCATTCCGGCCTGTTCTCCGACAGGATGATGAGCTTGTCCCCTTTGCTAAAACCCAGCGCCCTGAGCCCAAGGCCCAGAAACTTAACCGCGTCGCCAAAGGCGCCCGTGGAAATCGGAGCATAGGCCCCTTGTTTCTTGACGAGCAGGAACCCGTCTTTGGGGTAGGATCTGACCGAATTGAGGAAAAGCTGGGAAAGGGTATCGACCATTCTTCCCTCCTTGTCTGGATTGTGCTCATTTTAGTTTTGGCGGAGGGCTCTGTCAAGCAGCAATATTTATGGCAAAACGAGGATCAATCGGCTAAGAGAAGAGCGCTGATAGGGGATGAAGCGACCATGAGGGATTTAGCTTAAAAATTTCGGCTTTTGAGAGAAGCCCCTTGGGGTCGGCGAGAATGTTTGAGCGAGCACGATAAATCCAAGCAGGCCAAGATGCGGACAAGGGCATTTTTATGGCGCAGCTATCAAGCGTGCGAGAATCGCAGCCGCCGAAAAAGACGAAATTTTTATGGCGTGAAAAATCCCGTTCGGGAGCGAACCCCAATCAGCGCTCTCTTATCGTAACAATCCGTCCGGGCCTATTCTGAGTTTTCGCGGGCCTTGGCCACCGAGCAGACCCGGTCTTTCTCTTCCAACTGGATGATCCGGACGCCCTGGGTCACCCGGCCCGAGGCCCTGACCTGCTTGGTGTTGATCCGGATGACTTTGCCGAATTCCGTGACGATGAGCAGGTCCTCTTCGGCGATGCCCAGGACTTCCAGGGCGTTCCCGATCTTGGGGATGATCTTGAGGTTGATCAAGCCTTTGCCGCCCCGGCGCTGCCGGCGGTAGAAGGAGGTTTCGGTCTTTTTGCCGTAGCCTTTTTGGCTGGCCGTGAAAATATACTTATCTTCGTCGCCAATGGCCACCATGCCGATGACTTCATCTTTCTTAGCGAGCGACATGGCCCGCACGCCCGTCGCCTGCCGTCCCATCGCCCGGATGTCGGACTCCTTGAAGCGGATGGCCTTGCCGAGCTTGGTGGCGATGACGATGTCGCGCTTCCCGTCGGTGAGGCGCGTCCACAGGAGCTGGCTCTTGGGCCTAAGGTTGATGGCGATGATGCCGCCCCGGCGGATGTTCTTGAACTCGTCCAGCTTGGTTTTCTTGATCAGCCCGTCGGTGCTCAGCATGACGATGTATCGATTTTCGCTAAAATCTTTCACGGCCATGACGGACGTGACGCGCTCATCCGGCTGAAACTCGATGAGGTTGTTGATCGACTTGCCGCGGCCGGCGATCCCGACATCGGGAATCTCGAGCGCCCGGAGCCAGTAGACGCGGCCGCGGTTTGTGAAAAAGAGCAGGTAATTGTGGGTCGAGCAGACGAAAAGGTTCTCCACGACGTCCTCGGCCTTCATGCTGATGCCCTTTCGGCCCTTGCCGCCGCGCATCTGAAAGTGGTAGGAGCTCAAGGACGTCCGCTTGACATAGCCGGACGACGTATAGAGGACGACCACATCCTCCTCTTTGATCAGGTCTTCGGGCCGGATATCCGTGATGATCTCGTCCCGGATCTCCGTTCGGCGTTCGTCTTGATACTCCTCTTTCATCTGCTTGAGCTCGTCGATGATGATCTCTTGGATGAGTTTGTCCGAGCCCAGGATCTTTTTTAGTTTCACGATCAGCTTCTTGAGCTCTTCATACTCCTGGACGATCTTCTCCCGCTCGAGCCGGGTCAGCTTCTGGAGCTGCATTTCCAGGATGGCCTGGGCCTGGATCTGGGTCAGCTTGAACTTTTCCATCAGGCCGGTCCGGGCTTCGTCCACGCTTTTGGAGGCCCGGATGAGCCTGATGATGGCGTCCAGGTGATCGAGGGCGATAGCCAGTCCTTCGAGGATATGGGCGCGCTGTTCCGCTTTTTTCAGCTCGAACCGGGTCCGCCGCCGGATGACATCCTGGCGGTGGGAGATGAAGTACTTCATCAAGTCGATCAGGCCGAGCGTCTTGGGCTGCTTGTCCACGATGGCCAGCATGATGATGCCGAAGGACGTCTGGAGGGCGGTGTGTTTGTAGAGGTTGTTGAGCACCACCTCGGGCAGCTCGCCTTTCTTGATCTCGATGACGACGCGGATTCCTTCCCGGTCGGATTCATCTCGGATGTCGGCGATGCCTTCGAGTTTCTTCTCGTTGACGAGTTCGGCGGCGCTCTCCAGAAGCCTAGCCTTGTTGACCGCGTAGGGGATTTCCGTGACGACGATCCGCTCCCGTTCGCCTTTGTCGCCGTGTTCGATCGTCGTTTTAGCCCGGATCTGGATGATGCCCTTGCCGTCTTTGTAGGCGTCCCGGATGCCCTGCTGATTGAAGATATACCCGCCGGTCGGAAAATCCGGGCCGGGGACGAACTCCATGATTTTGTCGAGACCGGCGTTGGGATGCTGGACGAGGTAGATCGTCCCGTCGATGACCTCGCCCAGGTTGTGCGGCGGGATGTTCGTGGCCATGCCGACGGCGATGCCCGAGCCGCCGTTGACGAGCAGGTTCGGGAACTTGGCCGGAAGGACCTCGGGCATGGTCAGGCTTTCGTCGTAGTTGGGAATGAAATTGACGGTGTCCTTTTCGATGTCCGCCAGGAGCTCCCCGGCGAGTTTGGCCATGCGGACTTCTGTGTACCGCATGGCGGCCGGCGGGTCGCCGTCGATGGAGCCGAAATTGCCCTGGCCGTCGACGAGCGGGTAGCGCAGGCTGAAGTCCTGGGCCATGCGGACCAGGGTGTCGTAGACGGCGACGTCTCCGTGGGGATGATATTTGCCGATGACATCGCCGACGATGCGGGCCGACTTCTTGTAGGGCTTGTTCCAGGCTGTCCCCGTCTCGTACATGGCATAGAGGACGCGGCGGTGGACGGGCTTGAGGCCGTCCTTGATATCGGGAATGGCCCTGCCGATGATGACGCTCATGGCGTAATCCAGGTAGGACCGCTTCATCTCCTCTTCCAGGCTGACAACGGTCAGGTCGGCGGCCGCCGGCGGGAGCTCTTTCTTGGCGTCCTTGTCTTTGTCTTTATCTTTATCCATTTTTTAAATATCTAAATTCTAGTTTTTAAATATCTAAATTTTGGGCCATCAGGGCGTTTTCCTCGATGAAGGCTTTGCGCCGCTCCACATCGTCGCCCATGAGCGTCGAGAACACTTCGTCGGCCTCGACGGCGTCCCGGATGGAGACCTTGAGGAGGGAGCGGTTCTCCGGGTTCATCGTCGTCTCCCAGAGCTGCTGCGGGGTCATCTCGCCCAGGCCCTTGTATCTCTGGATACCGACGCCTTTTTTACCTTTTTCGAACAAGTGGTCGAGGAGCTTGTTCTCGTTTTCGACGGTGATGGTCTCGGAGTCGGTGAGGACCTCGTACGGGGGCCGGAAATCGCCCAGCTCACCGTAAATCTTGTAAAGGTTCTTGTACTCCACGGACTCGATCAGGTCGCGGTCGACTTTGACCGTGATGGACATGCCGTTGATCTGAAATTTAACGGCGAGGCCCCAGACGTCGTACTCCTCGTCGTGGCTGAGTTCCGTGGTCAGCCCTTTGCCTTCGATCAGGGCCTGGATTCTCTTGACGTTCTTCTTGTTCTGGAGGAATTCCAGGTCGGCCACGCTCTCCCGGATCAGGAGCTCGATCAGGAAGAAAGGATAGTTTTTCCGCTCCAAGAATTGGACGAAATTTTTCTTCTGGATGATTCGGAGGAAGAGCCGACGGAATTTCTCGCCCTCGAAGACCTCTTTGCGGCCCTTGACCCGGACCTTGAAGTCCTCGGAAATTTTTTTGATCATCCACTTTTCGTAAGCGCGCTCTTCCTTGAGGTACTGGACCTCCCGGCCGCGGCTGATTTTATAGAGCGGCGGCTGGGCAATATAGAGATGCCCCTGTTCGATGAGGGGCTTCATCTGCCGGTAGAAAAAAGTCATGATCAGCGTCCGGATGTGAGAGCCGTCGACATCGGCGTCCGTCATGATGATGACCTTATGATAGCGGAGCTTTTCCAGGCTGAAATCGGACTCGCCGACGCTGGTCCCCAGGGCGGCGATCATCATGCCGAGCTCCTCGCTCTTGAAAATCTTATCGGCGCGGGCCTTCTCGACATTGAGGATCTTGCCCTTGAGCGGAAGGATGGCCTGGAAGCGCCTGTCGCGGCCCTGTTTGGCGGAACCGCCGGCGGAATCGCCCTCGACGATGTAAATCTCGGCCAGCGCCGGGTCGCGCTCCTGGCAGTCGGCCAGCTTGCCGGGGAGAGAAGCGGATTCGAGAACACCTTTGCGGCGGGCCAGTTCCCTGGCTTTGCGGGCGGCTTCCCGGGCGTGCGCCGCGTCCAAGGCCTTCATGATGACGCGCTTGGCGTTTGTCGGATTCTCTTCGAGATAGGCTGTGAGCTGCTCGTTGACGAGCGATTCGACGATCCCTTTGACCTCGGAGTTGCCGAGCTTGGTTTTGGTCTGGCCCTCGAACTGGGGATCGCGCATCTTGACGCTGAGGACGGCGCACAGGCCTTCGCGCGTGTCGTCGCCGGAGATGCTCCCGGCGCCGAGGTCCTTGAACATGTTGTGGGCGACGGCATAGTTGTTGATGCAGCGGGTCAGGGCCGATTTAAAGCCGATCAGGTGGGTGCCGCCTTCTGTCGTATTGATATTATTGACGAAGGTGAAGATGGTTTCAGCATAGGCCGCGTTATACTGGAAGGCAAGCTCGACCAGGATATCGTCTTTTTTGGACTCGAAATAGATCGGACGGGGGTTGAGGACGGTTTTGTTCTGGTTGAGGTACTGGACGAACTCCTGGATCCCGCCTTTGTACTGGAATTCGTGGTTTTTGCTGATGCGCTCGTCGGTGATCGTGATTTTCAGCCCCCGGTTGAGGAAAGACAACTCGCGCATCCTCTGGGTGAGGACCTCAAAATTGAACTCGTTCGTCTCGAAGATCTCGTCGTCGGTCCAGAAGGTGACTTTTGTGCCGGTCTTCTTGGTCTTGCCGATCTGCTTGAGCTTGGTGACGGCAGCGCCGCGCTCGTAGCTCTGGGTAAAAATCCCGCCGTTCCGCTTGGTCTCCAGGTCGAGACGCTTGGAGAGGGCGTTGACAACGGAAACCCCGACGCCATGCAGACCGCCCGACACCTTGTAGGCCTTATCGTCAAACTTGCCGCCGGCATGAAGCATGGTCATGACCACTTCGGCAGCCGATTTTTTCTCCTTCTTGTGCATCTCGACAGGGATGCCGCGGCCGTCGTCGATGACCGTCACGGAATTATCGACATGGATGAAGACTTCGACGTGAGAGCAATAGCCGGCCAGGGCCTCGTCGATGCTGTTGTCGACGACTTCGTAAACCAGGTGATGGAGGCCGTCGGGGCCCGTGCTCCCGATATACATGGCCGGGCGCTTCCGGACCGCCTCCAGCCCTTTCAAAACCTTGATGCTTTCAGCCGTATATTTTGCTTCTTTCATGGCTCTATCTTCTTGATAATGTGACGGGTTATGAGGGCAGAAATCTCATATAACCCAAGGGGCAATTTCCAAGCTAAAATTCTACTAAAAAATGGGATTGAAGTAAAGCAAAATTTGAGGCAAAATCCACAATATTTTGTATCTCCGTGGTTGGAAAATCACAATAGTTGGGGGTTCGGGGTCAAATAGACTCAGATGACGAAGCCGCGTCAGCTCTGGAGCGATTTTGACCCCATTATTTTTTGTTTTTTCGTCCGAAAAGCCGGTTCACAAACAGGGCGAAAATAAATAGCGGGCCGTAAAAAGCGGCCGCGCCGACTGAAAAACCGATGTTCCTTCCTTTCATCATTTCGATGCCCCAGCCGAACTGGTCCTCATTGATCAGATAGGTCCAAGTGGACGAAGGCCCTTTTATTCCCTCTGCATCTAGATCGAGAGGGCCCTCCTTCTTGATCAGGGGCCTAAGCGCCGCGACGACGGCATCCTCGACCTTGCCTCGTATCTCCATAAAGACCGCTGTCACAGATTTCATGAACTCATGGATGGGGGTCATTCCTCCCAGGCTGACCAGATGGATGCTCTCCCGCGTGTCGTTGACCCAGGCCAAGTGATCGGACCAGAGGCGGTCGATATGATAGAGCGCCACGCGCCTCTCCAGACTATCCAGCTGCGGCTGGCCGAAACGAGCCAGCCCCTTCTCATACAGCTCGGCGTTTTGTTGGGAAAGGATGGGAGACGGATCTCTTGAGAAAAATATGCTCTCTCGCCAGGCCTGGATCGTCTGCCGCTGCAATTCCACAAGCGAGGAATATTTCCAGAGAGACTTCCGGATATCGAAATTTTGGCCTTCGATGATGCGCTGGGCGTGTTCGATCTCCTTGTTGATCAAGGCAAGGCCGAGGGCCTCCTGCCGCGGCTTGAGGTGATGGCGCTCATAGAACATCTTGACAAGGCCGTAGCGCTCGAAAAGATCGTCTTCCAGGCTGATGAAAAAGCGTGTCGAGCCGGGATCGCCCTGGCGGCCCGCCCGGCCGCGCAACTGCTGGTCGATGCGGAGGCTCTCATGCCGATTGGTGCCGATGACATTCAGCCCGCCCAGGCCGACCGCCTTGCCGCGCTCCTTTTCATCAGCCCCGCCGAGCTTGATATCCGTTCCCCGGCCGGCCATGTTGGTGGAGATCGTGATGGCCCCCGGCAGTCCCGCCTGGGCGATGATGCTCGCCTCCAGCTCGTCATTCTTGGCATTGAGGACGTGGCAAAAGATTCCCGCCTTCTCCAAATCCAAGGCCAGCTCTTCGGATTCCTTAACACTTGCCGTTCCGACAAGGATTGGGCGTCCGGCGGCTTGAACCCCGCTGATCTCGCGCACGAGCGCCTGCCGCTTCGCTTCTTTGTGGGTGAAGATCGTGTCCGGATGATCGATCCGGATGCTCGGCCGGTTCGGGGGAACAATCATGACATTCAGTCTATAGAACTCCTTCAACTCTCCGGCAGACGGCCGCGCCGTCGCCGTCATTCCGCAGAGCTTGGGATAAAGACGGAAGAAATGCTGGAGGGTGATCGAGCCGAGGATCCGCCCTTCCGACTTTCGGGCCAGGTTCTCCTTGGCCTCCACGGCCGCCTGAAGCCCGTCCGGCCAATGGCGATTGTCCACGACCCGGCCCGTGAATTCATCCACAATCTCAATCTTTCCATTCCGGACGATGTAATCGACATCGCGGCGGAGCAGGGCTTGGGCATGGAGGGCGCAATAGAGAGCTTCCAGCAGTTGTTGATTTTTGGGGTCATAGAGACTGCCGCACCCGAGCACGGCTTCGACACGTTCCACCCCGGAATCCGTGAGGAAGACATTCCGGTGTTCGTTGTCCGTCTCATAATCCTTTCCCGGAGCCAGGGTTTTTGCAGCCGCGGCCAAACGGCGGGCATCCCAGGCCGCCCGGTCCTCGACTCCGGAAATGACCAACGGGATCCGAGCTTCATCGATAAGGATGGAATCCGCTTCATCCACGAGGGCCATGTGAAAAGGCCGGTGGACAAGCTCCTCCTTTTGAAAGCAGATTTGGTCGCGGAGAAAATCAAACCCGGCCTCTTTCGCCGTGGCATAGGTTATGTCGCAGCCATAGGCCCGTCTTTTCTCCGCAGGGCT
>JAPKZH010000579.1 GCA_026393905.1 Candidatus Aminicenantota bacterium | reverse complement strand
GTCGATCTCAGCCACCATGTCCGCCCGACCACCGTATCGGTATTTCTCCGAGACGAGGGATTGTTCAAGCGAGATCGGCCGAATATCGTGCTGTTTTCGCCAGGAACAGAAAGACAGATAGCAATTCTCGGCCAGGTCTCGCGTCGCCGGATCGGCCCGGGACGCGATGGCGGCGACGGATTCGCCGGATAGGTCGGCGAGGATCATGTCGTGGGCGAGGGTGCCGACGGCGGCCAGGGCGTCGACGTACTTATTGATCTCAATCCCCTGCAAGCCGATCTTATTCGCCCACACCTTGAGCGCGGGCTTGTCCAGGATGCCCGTGATCGTCGTGACGCCCGGAACCCGCGTTCCGTCCTTGAGCTTGTAGGGGCCGTGCTGTTTCGACCTTTCGACGATTGCCTGTTCAGCTGTACTCATCATGCGCCGTACCCGTCGGCCAGGGCCGCGTCTTCGTATTCCTCATCCGGCCGCGGCCGCGGAGCTTCTTCGGCGTGCTTCGCGGCGGCGGCCTTCCGGCCATCCATGACGTGCCTATACCAGCGGCGAAGATAATCCACGACACCGGCGGCTTCCTCGGCCGAGAGTTCCGAGGCTTCGGCGAAATCTCGGTTAAATTTCTTTTTGATTTCTTTGTGGATGGCATCCCAGATAGATTCAATCGTCTGTCCGATCCCCAGTGCTTCAATCACGGCGATGCCCCGAATCATTGCATTATGCAGATCGACCATCGAAGCTTGGGGTGCGACCGGTTTCTGTTCCGGCTTCGCTTGCGTGGTTGCCGCCGCCGGCTTTGCGGGCTCCGGGTTATCGACCTCGGGGTCCTTCGGGTCCGCCGTAGGAATGGCAAACATCTGCAGGATGGCGTACTTCTGGGCGATTGACATCGCCTTCGGCGTCGCCTTGTCGCCGCTATCCATGCCCTCGCCGAGCGAATCGGTCGAGACGTAAGAGCCGTCCGATGCGACGAAGGAATATCGGATGCGGACCTGGACGAACGCCATGATCCCGCCGCTCTTGGACGGCCGCTCCTCGCGTTTGATCTCCAGGACATCGGCCCGCATGAAGACCTGGTGCTTTGCCAGGATCGGATTGATGGTATTATAAACGTCGTCGATACCGCGGAAGTTATAATGCTGAGCTTCGTTCTTCCGGTCCTTGCAGATGGACGGGATCTCGGCCATGATCGCCGGGATCGCCGCGTAGATGAGGCCGATACCGGGAGCTTTTTTGACTTCGGTTTTTGTTTCGCTCATGTCGACCTCAGAACGGACAGCCGTCATCCTCTTCTTTTGCGGACGGGAATTCATCGGCCGTGGATTCTCGGGCTGGTTTCGCGGCAGGTTTGTAGTCGTCAAGGTAGATCACATAATCCGGCTGATTCTCGGTATCCTTGTAGCTGTTCTCGAACATTGCAATTTGCGTTTTCTTGCCGTCGATTATGACGTTTCCCGCCCAGAGATCCTTGCCGCTTTGCGTGCGCTTCTTCCACAGCGCCCCGATTTTTTTCTTTTCACTCATTCTGTTTTTCTCCTTTTTCTTGACAAACCTCGCGGGCGCGCTTATATTAAAATCAGTTGGCCCGCAAGGGCTACGGTTCCATTTTCCCCGTCCCTCTCCCCAGGGACGGCCTTGTTTACCTGTTCCGTTGATGTGCCTACCGTTTCATTCGTCTCCTTTCTGCAGAAATGAAAAGCTGTATGCGCCGCACGATTCTTAAAGATTTTCAGATTTTCCGATCGATTATCTGTCTTGATTCCGTTGATGTGATGAACATCCTCTTCCGGCCTTAAATAACGACTGAGCATCTGTTCGGCAATCAGCCGATGTTCACGAACATAGCCTTTTGCGTTAGCGTGGGGATGTTTTTGCGTGCGGATGAGAACATAGCCGGAAACAGTGAGCATTTTTCCTCCTTTCCAAGCGTTGTTTTTTTCACGGCACATTCCGGCCATTCTTTCTCGAACCGCATCGACCCTAGGCCGTCGCTCCAGCCCATTTTTTTTCATGTGATAACAAATAACCGTGGCATGTACGCCGCATTCATTCGCAATCACATACAAGCTTTTGCGAAGGTCATAATAATGGTGAACTAGCCAATCGCGATCTCGATATGGTTTCATCCGGCGTTCCCTTCGTTTGAATAATGGCAGCTCTCGCAGAATCCGCCGATAAATTCCCGCTCCCTGATAATCCGGTGGCATCGACCGCAGATCACGAGCGGGGAATGTTCCATCACTTCCCGCAAGCCGAAGCGCGACTCGCTCGGCTGAACCTTGGGCACACCGTTCGCCGCAATGTTTTCCCGGACGCGCTGTTTTTCGAGCCGGACCTTCCGTCGGGCCTCGCGCTCCTGACGCTTCCGTTCGCGGCGTTCTTTGCGGATGGACTTATCGATGTCGGCCATAATGCGTTCGAACGACTTGGGGCGGCTCATCTTAACCTCAAATCATGCGGCTTCCGGAGGGAAACAAAATAAACGTCGCGCCATACGCCCCGATAGAGGTGCGTCGTCGCAGTTAGTTTGGTTCCACAATCCGGGCAACATGCGCTTTTTAGCCGAGCCGGAAAACTGAACCGAAAGGCCACCTTGCACTTCGGACATTTGCCTTGAGTCTTGCCGTCGGCGCTCATGATTCCTCCTTCCCGATTCCGAGCCTGGCTTCGATCCTTTCGAGCCGGATCTCAAGTGCGGAAATCCTATCCGGCTCAGTCTGAATTCCGAGATATGCCGCGACACGTTCAGCCATTGCCGCGGAAGGTCGTCTCCCCTTTGCCCAGTACTGGACGATTCGATAGCTGATATCGAGATCCTTGGCGAGTCGATATCTTGAGATCCCGGCCGTTTTTAGGGCCGCGTCCAGATTTCGGCCTGAGAGCCCCGTAGAGGCACGAACGATTTTAAGCGTGTCTTTCATCGTTCTGGGTCCGTTTCATAGATGATTTCATGCATGCAAGGCGGCCTTCCTTGGGTATTCACCACGGTCCGCCTCAACCTGAACATCCCCTTCCGCTTTCCGCCGCTCCGCCAGTTCGTCCTCTCCTCGCTGGACGGCCGCCCAGTCCCAGACGCAAATTGGGAGGCGAATCGTCACCCACCGGCCTGCATCCATAACCTCGATGCTCCGCCCGTCCTCCGAGACTATGGCCTTCCTGCTGCGTTCAATCATGCTATTCTCCCTTCCTCAATTCTCTTTGCCATCATCCAAGCCTGTTTCTGCCAGAGATTGCGTTCGGATTTCGATAACCTCTTGTCGACCGCATTCAACATCATGCGCGTGAGTCGTGCGAGTGCTTTTCTATTTTCCATCTTGCCCTTCCATCCTGTTAATATAATCGCGTAAGGCAATCCGAATAACGGCGCTTTTCGTGCGCTCCTCAAGGTGCGCGAGCATGGTTAATTCGTCATCAATCTCTCTGGGAATGCGAGTAGTGACAATGATATCCGGCGTTTCCGGACTCGTTTTCTTGTGCCTCATATTTATAATATAATATCATTTAATACGGTTGTCAAGCTTTATTTTAATCTTTTTTCCACACCAGGGGCTTAAGGATAGTCAGGGGAATAACCGCCAATTCGGTCGTTCCGTCTGTATTTGTGATGATTTTAAAATCGTGGTTTTCTAATGCGTGTTTGATAGAGGTTGTTGAACAGATAATAATTTTATCGGGAAAATCAAAAAAGAAAATAAGGGATCGAAACCTTCCATCTATAATTTTTATATATTCGGTTTCCGCCCCGTTTTTTCTTCTATATCGAATAGTAATATCATCATAGGACTTTCTCCTTTTTCGATATGCGAATGGGACGCCGCAAATCCATCCGTCAATGCCTTGTTTCATATCTTCTTCGGAAGTAGGTTTCAAAAATTCAGGGCTTGAAAAATTAAAGTCTTCTTTTATTGTAGGATTCATTCCTTTGCCTCCAGACCCCATGAATCAAATCCCTCAATCTTTCTTCGATTGAACATATCCAGCCGACGACCGGTCGTTGAATTTCGAATCATCTCATAAAACGCTTCTGGTTTTTCGCTATGTTTTCCACGCGGGGCGGAAAAACAGGCGCAAAGTCCCTTTGTGTTTGAAAATTCAGGGCTGCCGATTCGGCCATAGATAACAAATTCACAATTAAATTGTGGCAATCCCATGACCTGAAATCCGCCCGGCTTGTGCCAGACGAACATGCAGACGTAATTCGCAGACCATCCCGCCAGGATTTTTAGGGCATCCGGCAATTTTTAGGGCATCCGGCAAGAACCTATGCGTTGTCCAAAGCCAAACGTGGCAGTCATTGGCGGCAGGCAAAGGCACGGCTTGGATCTCCTCCAGGGTCATGATCGGATAATCAACCTCGATCTGATTAGGCCGACAGTCCCGTTGGATTTTCTCGATAGGCCACGGCGGGTCAATGACGATGATGTTATATAGACCTTCCGGCGGATTGATAACGACGTTGTTTTCTTTGCGCGCTGGAAGATATTTCGTTATGATTTTATTCCAGGTAATATTTTTCCCTTCCGGTACCGTATCGAGCCGAGGATATTTTCTAGCGAATTCCACGGCATAATAAAGCGTTCGTTTAGAGACGTTTAAAGATTCTGCAAGGCCCTGCAAAATCTTTTCCCCATATATTTTTGCCCTTTCAAAATTATTGTTTT
>JAPKZH010000339.1 GCA_026393905.1 Candidatus Aminicenantota bacterium | reverse complement strand
CATCCAGGTGCCGAAAAGCGAGACCATCTGCCCCCAAAACCACAGCCTGTAGTTCGGGTATTTGAGGGCCGTGAAGGTCTGCTTCCAGCTGATCCGGCCGTTCAGTTGGTCCCTGATCTCTCGAATCATTTTTCTATAAACCCATTCCTTACAAGCACTTCCGGGAATTTAGAGATTGTGGTCGGGGAGGAGGGATTTGAACCCTCGACCCCAGCGTCCCGAACGCTGTGCGCTAGCCAGGCTGCGCTACTCCCCGAAAAAAGAAGCCTTATTATACCAGAAATGGCGGAAAAAGGGGACACACACAGTGTGTGTCCCCTTTATTCTTCTATTCCGCCTTCGAATAATTGTAATACTGCTTGGCGTAATAGCCGTCCTGCTCGACGATATCGACGCCGTTTAGAATGACGCCGATGCATTTGATCTTGTGCGTATCCAGCTTCTGCTTGGCCTGTTTCATGGCGGGAATCGGCGTTTGCCCTCCCCGCGCTACCAGGATGACTCCGTCGATCATCGGGCCCATGGCCACGGCATCGCTCACCGCGAGCAGCGGAGGCGCGTCGAACAGGATATAATCGAAACTCTGTTTCAAGAACGATATAAGATTGCCCATCTTCTCCGACGTGAGAAGTTCGATGGGGTTCGTGGGGATCGGCCCGCTGCTGATGAGAAAGAGGTGGGGGAACGGCGTGGACTTCAACAAATCCGCCGCCTCGATGCGAGAACTCACATAGTGAGTCAATCCCGTGCCGCTCTGGAGGCCAAAAATCCTGCTCAGTTTCGGCTTTCGCAGGTCGGAATCCACCATGATGACCCGCTTGTTTGCCTGGGACAAGGTGAGGCCAAGGTTGGCGACCGTGGACGATTTGCCTTCCTGGGCGAGCGGGCTTGTGATCAGGATAGACTTGATGTTCCCCGGCGGCGCGGAGACAAGAAGGGTCGTCCGGATCGAACGATAGCTCTCTGCCTGGATCGATTGCGGCTCTCGCGAGGCGATCAGCTCGATGCTGGCCGGCTTGGCCTCCTGCTCGGCTCGGCCGCCGGCCTGGTCTCTTTGCCGGGCGAGGCCGACGAAGACTTCTTTTCGTTTCGGCTCCTTTTCTTTCCGGGGCTCGCCTTTTCCCCTGACAATATTGACGATTCTCTTGAACTCAGCCTTCGGACTCTTGGGATTCGCTTCTTTCTCGAAGGCCGGGATGGAGCCCAGGATGGGGAATCCCGTGGAATTCGTCACGTCTTTCGAGGTTTTAACCGTGTTATTGAGATACTCGACCCCGAGCGCTAATCCGATCCCCCCGGCCAGGCCCGCCAGAAACCCGAGCAGGACGTTTTTCCGCTTGTTCGGGGACATGGGTCTGAGGGGAAAATTGGCTTTGTCCACGACCCAGATATTCGCCGCTTCCAGACTTCTGAGCTGAGCTGACAGGTCGGTCTCGCTCCGCCTTTTGGAAAGTGACTCGATCAAGGACTTCTTGTTTTCGAGATCGATTCTCAGGCTGTTATAGACGATGGAATTGCTGTTGGCCTTGAAGGCATCAGTCCTCAGTTTTTCAAGCAGCCCTAGAAGGGAATACTCTTTCGTGAGCGCGGCCTGATAATCGGCATAGGCGGCGTCGGTCATCTTTTTCGATTCGTTCTGGAGATTCTCTTTGACCGAATCTATTTCCGATTTCAACCGCTGCATCTCCGGGTACTCTGGCTTCAGCGTGCCCGACCTTCTGGCATATTCCTGGCTGAGTCTGGCGAATTGATCCTGCAGTCCTCGAACAGAACTGTCGATTGGAGATCCGGAAAGTTCTGTAACAATGCCCGCTTTGAGTTGATTGTAACGATCATATTTATTGACTCTGTCGAGCGTGGCATCCGTCACGGCCCTATTGACCTCGCTCAGCTTGGCGATGGTGGGTGCCTCCGAGGCCGTGAGAGGGAGGATATTCTTCGACGTCCCATATTCGTTGAGCTTTTTTTCGCTTTCTTCAATCTCGGTGCGGACCGTCGCGATCTGAGTTTTCAAGAACTCCGTGGCCCGTTCCGATGTTTCATACCGTTGCCTAATGATCATATCGATGTATTCATCGAAGAGAGCATTCAATGTTTCAGAGGCAAACTTGGGGTCGCGGTCGCTGAATGTTACCTCCAACAACTTTGTCCTTTCGATCGGCCGTACCGAGATTCTTGTCAAAAAGTTTTCTATGAGCCGTTCTCTGAACACGGGGTCCGAGGGATCGGGGAGTTTTTCCCCTTTGGGAGGCGGCCCCACGAACTTCGGATTTTCAAAGAGCCTGAGTTTATCGATGACCTTGGTCGCCAGGGCCCGACTCTGGAGCAGTTGCGAATAGCTCTGGGGGGATTGACTTGTGTTATCGGGCCTCTGGACGTCCTCGAACGGCAAAATATTCAATTGCTCTTCTATCCATATGCTGCCTTTGGATGTGAAGATCGGGGGAGTTAAAAATGAGAAAAGAGTGACGCCCCCGACGACTACGACAAAGAAAAATAAGGCCGTCCATTTCCACTTGAGAAGAATATGCCAATAGTGCTGGACCGTCGCAACGGGCCCGTCCTTTATATTCATGCTTGAGTCTGTCATCAGCGCCTCTTTTCCAATATTCTTGTCGGCTTAACGGATAATTATGACGTCTCCATCATCAAGGGGGATATCGGGGGTTTTCATGGCGATAATCTGCTTGAGGTTCACAAAAAACTGCATCTCTTTGCTCGTCTCTTTATCGGTTCGTTTGACTGTCACTCTCGATTTCGAGGCCCATTCCGTCAGACCTCCCGCCTGGGCGATAGCCTGTAGCAGAGTGAATCTTTTCGACCGCCTGAATTGGATCGCTCCGGGATTCTTGACCTCTCCATAGATATAGACGGTGAACATCTGATCGATCGGGATGCTGACTACATCGTTCGGCTGAAGATCGATGTTGAGATTCTGGTTTCCGCTGGTCAAATCCTTCAGGTTGACCGGGATTTTCGTTTTTTGACCGTCCTTGCCCTGCCTGAAGACGTAGAGCTCGTTGCCGGCCTCTGCGGTCAATCCTCCGGCCAGCGAAATGACTTGGAGAAGGGTCGTGGGCCCGACCAATTCGTAGTTGCCCGACCTGCCGACGGCGCCAAAAACCGATACTTTTTGATATTCCTTGATGAATACGGTGACATGCGCGCCCTTCGTGTATTTTTGATCCAGGATCGAAGCCAGCTTCTTTTCCAGTTCTTGAGCGGTCAGGCCGGCGACGTCTATTTTGCCCAGCAAAGAGAGGCTGATCGAGCCGTCCTCGGCGACCCTGACGGTCTGATTGAGCTCGGGCAGCTCGAACACTTTGATCTCCAGAAGGTCCTTTGTTCCGATCTTGTAATCATTGACGGGAAGATTCTGCTGCTCTTGCAGGGCAGGGATGGCCACGGGCAAAATTACGAAAATAAAGACCGCCAAGGCGACATATTGGATAAAGCCTGATAAGTTATTCAGAGATCCTATTTTATGGCTCTTTTTCATGAGAGTGCTCTTTGTCTTCATATTGATAAGCCTTTTTATTGTTATATTATAGCTTCAACAGGCCTCTGAATCCAGACCTCACCCGCGACGTTCGTCAGAAAGTACGAGCCCCCGGCATGGTAAGACCACCGGATGAATAGCCGTATGTCAGGCTGAATCCAAGAAAATAATGCTTGCTCGTGGACCGCAGACCAAACTCCGAATCTCTCTTTCCCAGGTTCGCCATCAGGTTGAGTCCGAGAACCCTACTTAGGCGGAAGCTCAGTCCTATTGAATGAGCCATGTATTTGTCGAGCCTATTCCCTGACACTTCACCGCCGATCGTTTCTCCCCCTTTATATTCATTCCGGCCATAGTAAAAGTCATAAGTCAGCGTAGTTTTCCTTGACAGGGAACGAGCCAGCCCCACCCCATAGACTGTCTGGAGATAGTAGGTGAGGCCGGAGTAAGCGGAAAATTGGGGGCCCCTGGAAAAAAAGGCCCGGATCGCTGTTAATCTCGTGATGCCGATAGAAACACCGGTGTTCCCAACGAGTCCCGAATAATCTTTTGCTCCATGGCCGAGAACATCAAGGCGTTTGTAACCCAGATTGATCCTGCCGCTGATGCCTGTTGTCTGCCCCCCGCCTTCTGCCGACGGCAGAAATTCGACACCGCCATAGACTCCGTAGCTCCTGGCATCTTTAAAGCCTGAAATCGTCTCCGTAAAGGCGAAGGATCCGTATTCGCCGTCCAGATAAAACCTGGTTTTCGAGTGCTGCTGGAGGTAAGCCGAGAGATTGACGAAGCTTTCCCTCCTGTTGAGGTTTCCGCTAATATTGATTTCTCCGGATGTCAGGTTTTCATAATTATAAGTCGCTCTCCGGTACTGAAGCGCGAACGAGGTTTC
>JAPKZH010000645.1 GCA_026393905.1 Candidatus Aminicenantota bacterium | reverse complement strand
GACGATATCGTCCGAAACTTTCTTCCCTATTTTTTCCCCCTTTTTTGAAAAACAGGTTTTTTCACAAGGCGCACATTAAATTCCCGTCTTCTTTCACCGGCGTTGACAATATCGTTTTTTTAATGATAAGTCTATCTTTCCATGTGGGGTCATAAGCTTATCCTATCCATCGTCCTGGGGATCTTCGGCGGTTTCCTTTTCCTCCAGCCTGTCGCTGACGCTGATGCCGAAAGCCGGCTGTGCGTTTTGATCCTGGCCGGGAAAAACAACCATGCCTGGCAGGAGACGACGCCCGCCTTGAAAAAAATCTACGAGGCGAGCGGCCGGTTCGTCGTCGATGTCGTGAATAACCCTTCAAGCTGCAGCGCCCGGATGCTCAAAAAATACGACGTCGTCGTCAGCAACTGGACGAATTTTCCCAGCCGGGATCGGGAGTGGGGCGGGGAGGCAGAAAAATCCCTCCTGGAGTTCGTTCGGTCGGGAAAGGGCTTCGTCCTTGTCCATGCCGCCGGCGCCTGTTTTCCTTCTTGGCCCGAATATCAAGAGTTGATCGGCGCCGCCTGGGGAAACAACTCCGGTCACGGTGATTATCATCCTTTCAATGTCACCGTCGCTGATGAGGGCCATCCCATCACCCAAGTCCTCGGCAATTTTATCATCACGGATGAGCTGTGGCACCGGATGGACGTCAAGCCGTCGGCCCACATCCTGGCTAAAGCCTATTCCGACCAGACTCGGGGTGGCACGGGACAATGGGAACCTATAGCTTTCAGCTCAAAATTCGGCCGGGGAAGGAGTTTTTATCTTGTTCTCGGCCATGACGCCCAGGCCATGATGAATCCGAATTGGAAAATGCTGCTCCTGCGGGGCACCGAGTGGGCCGCAACAGGCCGAGCGGCGATCAAGATCCCCTTCGATGTCTTGGAAATCCTGCGAGCCGCGGCCGGCTATGAACGCAGCGAAAATCGGGAGCGGTTGGCTGCGATCGAGCAGCTGGCTCAGTCGTCTTTCCGGAATCCGTCCTTGCGAAGGCAATTGGCCAAAAGCATGACCGCTATGCTCGAATCCGGCTCCACGGGAGATTTTAAAAAGTTCCTCTGTGAACAACTCTCCGTGATCGGCACTCCGGCCGAGGTTCCTCGCCTGGCGAAACTGCTGGGTGATAAAGAATTGGGATTTTACGCCCGTTTTGCCTTAGAACGGCTGCCAGGAAACGAGGCCTTGAAGGCGCTCAGAGACGCGACTAATGGATTGAGCGGCAAGCTGCTCATAGGAGTGGTCAATACGCTGGGCGAGAAACGGGATATACAATCCGTCAAGACCCTCAGGCGGTATCTAAGAGACGATCAGGACACAGAGGTAAAGTCCGCCGCTCTTCAAGCCTTGGGCAAGATCGGCGGAGACGAGGCCGCCAATGATCTGATGGCCCAGGAAGCCGGCCTCTCCGCTGACCTGCGGCCTGTTCTTGCCGAAGCCCTGATGAATTGTGCTGAAGGGTTCGAATCGGCCGGCAAAACCGGCGAGGCGGCCCGGATCTACCGAAAATTAAGAGATGCCGCGAAACCGCCTCATCTGCGGGCCGCGGCCCTTTTTGGGTCGGTGCGCTGCGAGGCAGGCGAGGCCACGCGCCTGCTCCTTGACGCGCTCGGCAGCGGCGATCAAGCCCTCCAGTCAGCGGTCGTCCGGATCATCAGGACGCCGGAAGGCAAGAGCTTCGCCCAAGGCGCAGCATCTCGTATAACGACCCTATCCGAGTCCCTTCAATCGCAGCTCATCTATGCCCTGGCAGACCTGGGGGATGCCAAAATCCTGCCGGAAATAAACAAAGTTCTTTCAAGCAGCAGCCGGCCGGTCAAGCTGGCCGCGATTTACGCTATAGGGCGCCTTGGCGATTCGTCGAGCTTGGAGCCGTTGATCGGCCAAATCGAAGGCGCAGATGTTGCAGAGCTTGCGGCCATCCGGAAAAGTCTGGCCGGCCTTCGAAGTCCTGACCTTGACGAACCGCTGATCACGATGATGGCCAAACCCGCCGCGCCTGCCGTTAGGAAGGAAGTTATTGTCGCACTTGCCGCCCGCGGCGCCCGCCAGTCTGTGCCCGTTTTGTTGAAGACTGCCGAGGATGATACAGGAGAGCTCCGGATAGAAGCGCTAAAAGCCCTGGGAACTTTGGCCGATGGAGCATTGGCTCCGTCGCTTGTCCGAATGGCCAGCGACGAAAGATACGGCGGCGACAGGCCTTACATTGAAAGAGCCTTGGCCGGCATGGGCAGACGCGACAAGACGCCCGACCGGGTCATCGATGTCATTCTGGCCGCGCTTCCGGATTCACAGTCGGCAACGAGGGAGTCGCTGCTGAGGATTTTGGGAAGATTCGGCGGAGAGAAATCCTTCCAAGTCGTTCGGGCCTATCTGAAAGATCCCGATGCCGAGACCCGAAACGCCGCAGTCCGCGTCCTGTCGGACTGGCCGGACTGGAGCCCTCTCGAAGATCTCCTAGCGGCCGCAAGCTCTTCCAAAGGTACGGTGACGAAAGCATTGGCCCTCCAGGGAGTTGCCAACCAAATCGGGAAGGCCGGCAATATGCCGGTCGACGATAGGGCGGGAATCATCGAACAAGCCCTGGGAATTGCGGACCTGCCTGAGACGAAGAAGCTGCTGTTAAGCGTAGTGGGCAGACTGCTCTCGCTGAAGGCCCTTCGCCTCGCGACGTCCTGTCTTGATCAGACGGAGATCGCCGATGAAGCCGGGATGGCGGCGGCCGACATTGCCCGTGCCATCGGCAAGGATTATCCAAAAGAAGCGCAGGCGGCTTTGGCCAAGGCGCTGGAGCGTGTCCGGTCGCCGGCCGTCGCAGACAAAATTCGTTCGGTTCTTTCCGACTTGGGATTGAAGAGATGAGACGCGGAAAATTATCGAGAAGAGATTTCTTGAAGAGAGCAGCGCTCGCCGCTGCGGGCGCCTTTGCGGCACCCTCCATCATCACCTCCAAAGCCTTGGGAAGCGCAACGATTCCTGCTGCGAGCGACCTGGTTACCCTCGGACATATCGGTGTTGGAGGACAGGGCAGGGGACTGCTTAATGGATTTCTCGAGGCCAAAGGCTGTCAAAGCGTTGCCGTCTGCGATCCGTTCAAAAACCGAAGGGAAACAAGCGCGGAATTGATCAACCAAAAGTACGCGGATTTGAGTGAAAAAGGCGAGTATCAAGGGTGCGCCGCCTACGAGGATTTCCGTGAACTGCTGGCCCGTCCCGACATCGACGCCGTCGTGGTCGCGACGCCGGATCATTGGCATGTGCCGATCGCTCTGGCGGCGGCCCGGGCTGGAAAAGACATGTATGTCGAAAAACCCCTCGGCATCAGCATCAACCAGAATAAAGCCCTGCGGTCGGCGATCCATCGCACCGGCAACATTTTCCAGTATGGCACGCAACAGAGATGCTTCAACACTCACTGCGCCTTTGCCTGTGAGCTTGTCCTCAACGGCTATCTTGGCAAGATCAAGGAGATCCACGTTGACGCACCGGCCGGGACTTCAGGAGGATCGACCGTGCCCGCGCAGCTCCCGGACGGATTTAATTACGACCTTTGGCTGGGCCCTGCACCAGAAAGACCTTACACCGTCGATCGCTGCACCAACCTGGGGACTTATCATGTCTATGACAATGCCCTGGGATTCATCGCCGGTTGGGGCGCCCACCCTCTGGATATCATGCACTGGGGATATCCTCAAATTCCTGTCCAATACCAAGGGACGGGGACGATCCCGCTGGAAGGGCTTTTCAATACCGTGACCAATTGGACCATCAGGGGACGTTTCCCGGACGGAGCGCTTTTCACGTTTAAAGACGGTCCGGACAAAACGACGTTCGTCGGGGAGGAGGGATGGATCGCGGCTTCACGAGAAACCGTCGAGGCTAATCCTAAAAATTTGCTGACCGCGGTCATCAAGCCGGGCGAAATCCATTTGCTGCAGAACACCAACCACTATCAAAACTTCATCGATTGCGTCAAATCGCGTCGGCCTCCGGCCAGCCCGATCGAAAGCGCCGTCCAGTCGGACTTTGTCAGCCATTTAAGCGATATCGCCATCCGAACCGGGCGAACAATCCACTGGGATCCTAACAGGGAAGAGATCATCGGTGATGAAATGGCCTCCCGCATGCTCAGCCGGCCGATGAGAAGCCCTTGGCGGCTATGACCCTGTTTCCCGTCCTCAACACCTGAAATTCTTCAACCTTTTAAACTGCCGGCCCAGAGCGTCCAAAAAATCCATTTTCAATTGTGGGCTTCTAGGGGTTCGCTTTCGTGGCCCTTTTCGTCGACAGACGTAATTTGATAGGAATAAAAATCGTTTTTCTTGAGAGTCCTATCGTCAAATGTGAAGACATTATTTTTGACCGTAGCCATCAATATGTATGCGGAGTCCGGCGCCCCGAGTGGTTTTCGATAAATCTTGTATCTGGCATTGATCTTGTTTTCGGGATTGGGCTGCCAGGTGAGCCGATTCACATATTCTTTATAGAAAATGAAGTTGTTGGGCAGCCTTTGGACGGCGAAATTTAGAGGAGGAAAGAGAAGGCAAAAGCTCGCCACAAAAAGATCCTGCCAGCTGGCTAAGGAAGAGTCAAAAGCATTTCGAAGAGGAAAATTCTCAGAAGTCGTCTCTCCCATAATATATATGTTGCCGGATTCGTCCAGCGCTGTTTTTCCGTCAGACTCACCTCCGGCTCCACCAAAGTACGTCGAGAAGATGAGGGAATTTCCCGACGGCGAAAATTTGGCAATAAAAATATCTGAGGAGCCGCCCTCCCCGGCATTGCTTGATTGATAAGCATTCTTTGTCGGAAAATCCCAAGAATCGGTATCACCTACGACATAAGCGCTGCCCGAGCTGTCAACAGCGATATCAGTTCCAAAATCCCATGTTCTTCCACCAAGATAAGTGGAATAGATGAGCGAATTGCCTTGGGCTGAAAATTTTGTTAGGTAAGCATCATAGATGCCGTTCCAAGTAGAATCAAAAGCGTTAAAAACAGGAAAATTTGGACCAAACGTATATCCTGCCATATAAGCACAGCCAGAATCATCTACGGCCAGATGAGGCATCTCTTCATCGTCGTCCGTCCCGAAGTAGGTCGAATACACAAGCGAACGGCCATCGCTTGAAAACTTAGCCAAGAAAATATCAGCTCCGAAATATCCGCCCTTATTGGTGCTTTGGTAGGCGTTCTTTGTGGGGAGATCAAGACTCAAGGTTAATCCTATCACATAAGCACAACCGAGGCTGTCCACAGCAATATCCCTGAGAACCTCGTAATCGGAACCTCCGAACTGCGTTGAATAGGAAAGCGAATTCCCCGCCGGCGCAAGCTTGGTGACAAATCCGTCGCTTAGGCCGCGCATGGTCAATTGAAAAGCATTGACTACGGGAAAATCTCTCGACATGGTTGTTCCAGAAACATAAGCCGCCCCTGAGCGATCAACCGCAATTGATCCAGGATACTCTTCGTCGCTTCCTCCCAAGTAGGTCGAATAGACGAGGGCGTTGCCCGAAGCCGTCAACTTCGTAACAAAAACATCTTGATGACCATCCAGCCTATCATCATAGGCATGATATGTTGGAAAATCTGAAGACCATGTTTCTCCTGTCACATAAGCACAGCCGGAGCTATCGACGGCAATCCTAGGGTTCATATCAACAGTGTTCCCGCCAAGGAATGTGGAATAGGCAAGATCGTTTCCGGCAGCGATAAATTTGGTAATAAATATGTCCCACGAACCGTTCGGAGAAGAATCATAAGCGTTGCGGACAGGAAAATCCGGAGAAGTCGCATAGCCTGTCACATAAGCACACCCCGAACTATCGACAGCTATGTCCCCAGGCTGCTCGGTTTCGCTTCCGTCTTCCCTTCTTCCTCCCCCGAGGTACGTTGAATAAAATAAAACCTGAGGATCTATGACTAGGGGATAATCTTTGTCGTATGAATGGACTTCGAATCCGTAGGTATTTTTCTCAAAATTTTGAAATTTGGCGTCAACTTCGACTTTATGACCGTTGATGATTTGATAGCTCGTCGGCTTTCTGTGGATGATCTCTCCGAACTTCGTTTCAACGATGAGATTTCCGTCCCCATCGAGCCTCGTCCCTTGGACGTTGAGATATTCAAAACGGATGTCCTCCGCCTTGCCTCCGGGTTGAATCATCCAGTCGTATTCGATTTGCTTTTCCGCCCCGTACACCTTGAGATCAATCTTGGGGTAGAGCTCCTGATAGCCGACGGATTTCGAAGTTCGGATATCCGTCCGCCATTTTGACGGGTCATTTCCGATCAGGTAGTTGGCACGGTGTTCTGTGGGTTCTAGCGCTATTATCCCGGGCGTTTTGTTGGTCCTCAGGAACAAAAGCCTCGAAACATCCCTTTCGTATTTCTCCAGCCTGTGACCCCGCTCTTCTTTTGCTTTTTCGAAGTTACCAGGTCGGCCTTTTTCCCTCCGCGCTGAATCAAAAACTAGCCCTCCTTTTGTTATCCACAACGTATAGGAAGATGTTCTGGCATAGAAAAGCGCCCGCGCATCCACCTGACCCCTATTGGGAATAAAGTAGAGGGGGATCTTGCCAAAATTTGATTGAATTTTTGGCGACTTGAAATTGCCAGTATTTTTTATGGCTTCGGCGCGGTTTTTGGCCGATTCTTGCCTCTCATGACCTTGAACCGCTCCGGCCGCTCCGGGATCAGATTGATTTGATAAGCAAAAAATTAATCCAATGGCCCCCAAACTCAACACTCGAAACCATTTCTTCATCCCACGGTCCTTTCTAGAAGAGTTGAGAAATTACCTTTTTGCCGCGATGACTGAGCTTGAGTCCTCGCAGGGGCTTACTCCTGAAACCCACCTTAAAAACGATAAATCACCAGGAAAGGTCTGTCAAGGCCAGACTGGGGGGCAAAGCTGATGCCAATCAAGACCGTTAGGCTTCGGCGAGGGCAAAAATTGGGCAAATATCCTCGTCGCATCTGTTTGACTCACTCCTTCTTTGGTGCTATCCTTTCGCCAGGCAGCCGAGAAGGGAGCGATGGCCATGAAATGTCCCAATTGTCATTTCGAAAATCCCACGGATACTCGTTTTTGCGGTAACTGCGCAGCCCCGCTTCATCTCTCAGAAGAAATCCCCGCATATGCAGACTCTGAAATGGAATACATCAGCGACGGGCTGACCGAAAGCTTAATCAGCACGCTTTCCAAGCTTCCCGGGCTCAGGGTGATTTCAAGATTCTCAGTTTTTCAGTATATCCTAAAAAAAGGAGGGGAAATATGAAAACGCATCAACTCATTTGGATTCCAAGGGTGCTGGCCATCGTTTTTATCGTATTTCTGTTGCTCTTTGGACTGGATGTCTTCTCCGAGAACGCTCCATTCATAAAAAAATTGGGCGGCTTTTTCATGCAATCGATCCCGTCATTTATTCTCCTGCTCATATTATTCATCTCTTGGAAAAAACCTCTCAGTGGCGGATTCCTATTCATCCTGTTCAGTATCGCATTCACATTGTTTTTCCGGACATATAAGTCTCTTCCAACCTTTTTATTTTTGACTTTGCCGGTGGTTCTGGTTGGGATCCTCTTCATCGCTCTTGATCTGAAAGCGAAAAAAAGCGCCAAGACAGCTTAGATGCCCGAGGTCGAAGATGCCAGAAAGGGGCTGGCCGCGTTTTGGGAACAAAAAGGATCATGGCTAGAGCGATCAGGGTGATGAGGTAAAAAAGCCCGGCATAGGCGCAAATTTTCTTGAGGCCAAGCTTCTTTCCCTGAGCAGCCTCATCTTTGCCTTGAGCGGCTTGAGAGCTTCAGCAACAGCCTTTAGGCGCCTTGCCCCTCAGAGTGCCGATATCAAGCCCTTGAGACCAACAAAATCCACCGTCATCCCTTGATAATCCCGGCGAAACGGCTCGTCAATGTCCTGAGCCACAACCAGGTTCGAGCCATGGGGATACAAGCGACGAAAAACCTTGAGGTTGGCAGGATCAAATTGGCCGGCTGACCCTTTGCATTCGACGGCGGTGACATCTTGGGGATTCTTCTGGAGCACAAAATCGAGTTCATGCCTCTGCTTGTCCCGCCATGTCCGAATGTCCCGTCTTTGGAGCTTCGCCTGAATTTCGTTCAACACATAATGTTCCCGGAGGAATCCGAGGTCTTCGGACCGGAGAGTCCCCCAACCTTTGTAATGACAGACAAATCCCGTATCGAAGCCGTAGACCTTTGGTGCAGAGACGATTTCGATAGCCCGGTGAGTGCTGAAGGGTCGGATCACATGAACAACGAACGTGGCTTCAAGGACTGCTAAATAGTTACTAATTGTCGTCCGGCTCGCCGAACACGGTCGGGAAAACTTAGTGGCCTCAAACACACCCCCGCTTTGGGCAAATAAAAGTTCACAGAAGCGGCTAAACGAGTAGCGGCGTTCGAGACGGAAGAGTTCCTGGATGTCCTTTGCCCAAAAAGCGTCCATCCATTCTTGGAAATCGCGCTCCGGGCTTTGCTTGGCAAGGAAGAAAGGCGGCAATCCGCCGCGATGCAGGCGGTGCATCATGTCTGTGCGGCCGAAATCCATCAAGTCGTCGGAGATCATAGGGGTGAGCCAGATTTCGACTTTGCGGCCCGTCAGCGTATCCCTGAACCTGGAGGAAGCCCCGAGCGTGGATGATCCGGTGGCGATAATCTTGATGTCGGGAAAATGATCGGCGGCGATTTTAAGAAGCTCGGACGGATTAGCCAAACGGTGAATCTCGTCGAGGATAAGCCTTTTTCCTTTCCAGTTCTCCAGAAAATTTTCAGGATCCTCCAGAAGACGACGGGTCCTGGGCAGCTCGCAATCGAAATATTGGGTGTCGGGCAAGGACCGGCAGAGGAATGTCTTCCCGACTCGTCTGACACCGGACAGCCAGAGAACGGACCTCTTCCTCCAGGAATCCTCGATCAGCTTCAGCCAGAATTGGCGGGTTTTAATCATGGCGTTTGCATTATAGCTTTCAAGATTACCAAATGCAGGTAATATTGCATTTAGTAATACTAGATGAAAACTAATTTGCGGCTGGTCTTTGATAAACTATTTTTCCAATTTTAATTTTTTCAGAAGCGCGGTGAAACGGGGATCGGAGCGCAGGTCATCAAGAAAATGCCAACTGGGGAATATCCATGAACAGAAGGGGCAGAAGGAAAAGGCCATAGAGAGCTACACAAAATTCCTCGACCTCTGAAAAAACGCCGACCCCGGCCAGCCCGAGGTTGAGGATACCAGGAAGAGGATTGCGGGATTCAAGCAATAATATATTCTGGAATTGGCCAATCCGCAGATCCTCGGATTTTCCTTCCCAAAACAAAGCATCTATTTGACTCACTCCGCTATCGGTGCTATTCTTTAGCCAGGCAGCTGTAAAGGGAAATGTTCATCGTGGTAGGTTCTTAACAAACTTTTAACATTTTCTTAACAACTTCCTGACAACTTCCCCTCAGGGCAGCTTAACTTGTCTAACGAGGATCAATGACCATGAACGATAGCAGCGATGCCCGTGGAAGAAAGGTCTTATTAATCTTTCCCCCCATGCAGGAATACATCTATGGTCCTCAATGGAGGTCGACCGAGAGCCCCACCGCGCCCCTGGGGCTTATGTACTTGGCCACCCCTTTAATAAAGGCCGGATATCGGGTGGATTTCATTGATTTCACGGTTGATCAGTTAAATCAGGAGGATTATTTCGAAGCATTAAAAAATGCCGATTTTATCCTCATTTCCTGTTATTCACAGGCTTTAGGGAATATCCTCAAGATCATCCGTGATGTTCGATTGATTCATAAAGATGCCTCCGTCCTCTGCGGAGGCCCTCACTGCAATGAGACTGAGATGCATGTCGAAGGCTCTGACATGACGGTCTATGGAGAAGCGGATCAAGTGATCGTTAAGATCCTGGGCCGGATTTCTTCAAAAGGCTCGTTCGATGACATTCCCGGCATAAGCTATTGCAGGGATGGCCAGATCGTGAGGAATCCGGGCTTTCACATCATTGCAGACCTCGATGCGCTTGAGTTTCCTTCGTTTCGCCTGGCCAGAAAGAAAAAATATGGTTATCTCTACGGAGTGAAATTGGATCACATCGCCGGGATCATGACGTCCCGGGGTTGTCCCTTTCAATGTACGTTCTGCACTTTCCGGCGCACGAAATTTCGGGAGAGGGCTGTGGACGAGGTCATCCTGGAAATCCAGCGCCGGATCGAGGAGGGGGCGAAATATATCGTTTTTTTTGATGATAATTTTTTATTGCGCAGAAACCGAACGGTCGAGATCATGGATGAAATTATCGAACATAAATTTCCCGTGAAGTTTGCCATTCAGGGAAGAGTCGACCTTGCCGACGACGATTTGTACGGAAAATTCAAGAAAGCCGGCGTCAGAATCATGATATTCGGGGTGGAAAGCGCGAATCAAGACGTCCTGGATTTCTATAAGAAGGATACGACCGTGCAGGAAATTCGAAGGGCCATTGCCTTGGCCGATCAATGGGGCCTCATCACCTTTGGAACATTGATTGTCGGGGCTCCCATGGAGAATTACAGCCATTTTGAAGCCGATAAAAAATTCTTTAGAGAAGTCCCCTTGGATGTGGTGAGTATTCATATTTTGAATTATTGTTGCGGTTCTGTGTTGTGGGAGGATGCGTGCGAGAAAGGTCTCATCGAGAAAAAAGAGATTCACGTCGCCGCCGATAAAAGACTGTCCAATTTTTCTACCGAGGAATTGGCCGGAGTTCAGAATGAGCTAATCAGGTCATTTTATAACGATCCAAAGCGCATCCTGAGACTCCTCTATAAATTTACAACAATCCTTGGAGCAAGCTTCATTTTTAAATTGATGAAAATGTTTCTCCGTGGAACGATTTATAGATCTTCGAACACGTTTCATGGCGCCGTCACGAAAAATGTCCGGCTCTAGCTAAACCGCGTCAAAGATGAAAAGAATTGCTTATTTCGAGAAATTTGTCTATCTTAGAATTACTTCGTTGCCTTGGATGCGCGATTTTTGTGAAGCCCTATTGGCATACGAAACAAATTTTCGCTTTTGAGGAGGGAAGGGAATGAACACGATCGAAAAAGCATTGATCCATGCTCTATTCATCCATCTGCATCACAACATCGATAAGGCCATTGACTTCAAGGCGATCGATGCCTTGAACAGGAAGGTCGGCAAGCTCTTTCCCAAGGCCCTGATCGTCGGGCCGGGCGACGATGCCGCCGCCTTTAAATTTCCCGGCACCGAGGGAACCTTCGTGGGCAAGATGGAGAGCCATTGTTCTCCCTGCGTGCCCAGGCCGTATGACGCGGCCGCCACCGGAGCCGGCGGAGCCATGCGCGACGTCGTGGCCATGGGCGCCCGGCCCATTTTTCTGATGAACTTCATCGGCACCCGGGCGCTGAAGGAAAAGGTGATTGTCGGCCCCTGCGGGTTTAGCGGAATATGCACCTGCGGGAAATGCATCGAGATGACCAGCCGAGAGAGGGTTAATTTGATGGTCAAAGGCCTGAAAGACATGTGCAGCGCCATGGACGTCTTCATCGTCGGCGGCGGGTTTTCGACCTCGTTTTCAGACATCGTCCCGGCCGTTGTCGTCTCGGTGATCGGCAAGCTGATCACGGCCAGGCCGTTGACCAAGCCGGCCAAATCCGCCGGCGACAACATCATCCTCATCGGCCGGACCGGAAGCGACGGCAACGACACGCTCTTCCGGGCGGGGCTGGTCAAGGAGATGAAGCCGGCCGTCGCCCTTTTCAAAGAAGAAAGGGTGATTATGGAATCGACTCTGGCCGCCTTTCGGACCGGCAAGATCAAGGCCTGTTCCGACCTGGGAGCGGCCGGCATCGGCGCCGCTGTTTGTGAATCCGCCAGATACGGCGGTTTCGGGGCCCGGGTGGATTTGTCCAAAGTCCCGGTCAAGGTCAAGACCCTCACGCCGGAGGAAATCCTGATCTGTGAATCCCAGGGAAGGATGACGGTCCAGGTGGCAAAGAAAGATGTTGATCATTTAATGAAAACGATCCGGGCCAAAGGAGCCAGGGCTGAGGTGATCGGGGAGATCAACGATGACAGCCAGGAGGTCTTCGAGTACAAAGGCAAGACCGTGGCTGTGATTCCGAACCAACCTTCTCAGGCCGATTTGGAAGAGCTGTCTATGGGATCGTGACATGCCGGACAAACGGGCGAAATCCGAGTATGCCACAGCCGGGGTGGATTACACCAAAATCGAGCCGTTTAAAATGGCTATGGTGAGCGCCGGGAAGAGAACGCTCAAATTTCCGAACAAACGGGGGGTGTATATCGAGCCGGAAAGCCTGGGCGCCCATGGAGTCGTTTTCCGGTATCGCGGCGCCAGACCCCATTTCTGGTGCATGACCCAGGAAGGCCTGGGCAACAAAAACTGGATTGCGGAATGGATGTATCAGCACGCCGGGACCGGAAGGACTTATTACGAGGGCATCGGCATCGATACGGCCCTGATGGCGGCCAATGACTTGATCTGCCAGGGAGCCCTCCCGGTGATCTACACGGATGAAGTGGCGGCGGGCGACAGCGAGTGGTTCATGGACGAGAGGCGAAGCCACGACCTGGCTGAAAGCTTCTATCAGGCCTGCCAGATGTGCGGCATGGCCCTGCCGGCCGGCGAATCTCCCGCCCTCCGCTATTTGGTCAAAGCCGAGCCGCCGGTGCGTAGCGCTCCCTCTTTGTCCGGCTGTGTGACCGGCATTATCGCTCCTCGAACCAGGATGGTCATGGGAGAAAAGCTGTCCGTCGGAGACCGCATCATCGGGGCGACATCATCAGGGCTTCACGCCAACGGGATTTCCCTGGTGATCAAGCGGGCCTCAGCCCTAAAAGACAAGTTCCTCCATCAACTGCCGAACGGGAAAACCCTGGGCGAGGAGGCGCTCATCCCCACCCGCTCGTATGTCCGGCTCGTCGAGGCCCTGCAGGAAAAAAATATCGAAATCCATTCTCTGCTGGGCGGCACGGGCGGAGGGATCTCCAAGATCGCCTATGCCAAGACGGCTTTCACCTATCGTATCAAAAAATGGGTGGATGAAATACCGCCGCTTTTCCGGTTTATGCTCGAGGTCGGCGTCAGCTTGGAGGACTGCCTGACGACCTTCAACTGGGGAATCGGGTTCTACATTTTTGTGCCGGAAGAAGAGGTCGACCGAACGATCAAAACAGGCAAGAAAGCGGGATATGACCTCGTTGAGCTCGGCCAAGTCGAAGCAGGGGAGCGCTGCGTCGTTTTTGAGCCGGAGAAAATCACCCTCCCCGCCATCGAGTAATTTTTTTTGCCGTGAATTACAAAAAATCCTCGGTGAGCTAAAAGAACGGGCAGGAAAAGAATTTGTTTCGCCAGCACAGCGGAAAACGAGTTTCTTTTAAATCCAAACCACGAGCCCACCAGCCCGGCGTCCTTATCTGGCGCGCCCTGCTTACCACGAGCCTGTGCCTAGCCTGCCTCGCGGCCGGTTCATTATCTGGTGAAGAAGGCGGAACCGGAACGCTGCTGCCTGACGGCCGCGAATTTATTTCTTGGGAGAGGCCGCTTCAGTTCACCAGGACATATTATGCAGACAACAGGAATCCTCGCGCCGCTGATTCGAACCCCGGCACGAAGGAACTGCCCTTTCTCACCATTAACAAGGCGGCGCAGGTGTTGCAGCCGGGCGAGCGCGTGGTCATCATGACGGGCGTCTATCGCGAGCGTGTCGATCCGGCGCGCGGGGGCACCGGCCCTGACAAGATGGTCAGTTACGAAGCGGCGCCCGGCGCGAACGTCGTCGTCAAGGGCTCGCGGCCGGCCAAGACGGGTTGGGAACCTTCCACCGGTTTCAAGATTGACCTTCCTGCGACAACTCGCGCCAAAGTCAAGATCTATCGCCGCCGCCTGGATGACCTCGATTTTCAGGGATACAACCCCTTCGGCATGGTCAGCATCATGCAGGACCGCGTCTATTTGATGCCCAAACCGGAAGAATTATGGCGGCATCTGGCGCGGCGCGGCATGGTGTTCATAGACGGGCGGCGCCTCGAGCAGGTCGAACTTTATCAGCATCTTGGCCGGGAAGACGGCGCTTTTTGGTGTGAACACGACGGGCTCACGATTCACGTCCGCCTTCCCGGTGACTCTGATCCCGTTCAGCACGAGGTGGAGTTGGCGATCCAGGAACAGGTGTTTGCTCCCCGGACGCGCGGGATCAGTTACCTCCGTGTCAAGGGGATCTCCTTCGAACACGCAGCTAACGCTTTCCCGGTTCCGCAGCGCGGGATGGTTTCCTTAAGCCGGGGCCACCACTGGATCATCGAGGATTGTGTCCTGCGGAACGCCAACGGCGTGGCGCTCGACATCGGCGCCCAGGATTGGGACATGGAGCCGCCCGCCGTCATCGGCCACGCGATAGTGCGCCGCAATCATATTGACGACGTCGGTGTGTGCGGAATTGCCGGCATGGCGGTGCGGGATACCCTGATCGAATCAAACCTGATCGAACACGTGGGCTACCAGGATGTGGAGCTGGCCTGGGAGACCGGCGGGATCAAACTGCATCAGACCAAGGACTGCCTGCTCCGCGGCAACGTCATCCGGCACACGATCCACGCGGAGGCCATCTGGCTCGACTACGAGAATACGAATACGCGCGTCACCGGGAACGTGATGGGGGACACGCTGGAGACGCTGCGGGGCGGCATTTATCTTGAAGCCTCGCACGATTCCAACATGATCGACAACAACATCATCTGGAAGGCGACTGAAGGCGCAGGAGGCGGATCCTATAATATGCCAGGCCACGGCGGCTGGGGCATTACCATAGATGGAAGCGACGAGACGGTCATCGCCCATAACCTAATTGGATACACCCAGGATGCGGCCATCAAGTTTCGAAACATCGAAAGCCGGATCGTGAGTGGGCGGGGCGGCACCGCGCGCAGGAACAAGGTCTTGAACAACATCTTCTTCCGTTGCGGCAAGGCCATCGATTTCTCCAATTCCGACAACTCTGCCGACTACAACCTCTATACGAGAGATTGGGGCGGCGTCCGCGACGAGACCAAGTCGGAGGGACGCGGGCTGAACTGGATTCCAGACGCGGGCGCGACCCTGCGGCTTGATCTTGAAGCATGGCAGAAATTCTTTGGGTTTGACAAGAATGGCGCTTACGCGGACATGAAAATCGATGTCGATCTCGACGCGCTGACCATGACCTGGTCGGTCTCGGGCGCCGTCCCGCAAGCCCCGACCGAGAAGCATTTCCAACGGGAT
>JAPKZH010000382.1 GCA_026393905.1 Candidatus Aminicenantota bacterium | reverse complement strand
TTTTCTCGTTTTTTCTGCGGGCTTTGCCCAGCAGGTGATTGAGAATCCGGAAAATCCTCCCGGCAAAAACGCGGGGCGGGTGATCCAATTAAAAGAAGTGATGCGGATCGTAGATGGAGAGGGAAAGTTTTATTTCCGAGAGCCTTGGGACATCAAAGTCGCGCGTGACGGCTCTTTCTACGTCCAGGAGCCCGACAAGCTTTATCAATTTGATGGGAAAGGAAAATTCATTAGAAATCTGTGCAGGAGAGGAGAGGGACCCGGGGAATTCAATCAAGGCCTGACCGATTTTTTTCTTGGAGAAAATGAGATAATCCTCGCTTCTTCCAATGTGATCAAAATCGTCAGGTTGAGCGGAAACGGGATTTGGAGAGAGGATATGAGGCCAAAAGGAAGGACGTTTTTTGGTTTGCTGGGCTTTTACAATGGCTCTTATTATCTTGTCACCAGGGAACCGGGGAAATATGAAAGGATCACAGGTTTCTATGAAGATGACCTCAGGCTGATCATGGTCGACAGCCAAGGCGAAGTCACCTCAACTTTGTCCATTTTCCCTTTCACCATATCCATTGGATCGGGAGAGAGGGGCGGATTTACATATATTTCTCGGCTGATCACGACGAGTGAAAATCCCCGCTATGTATATCTTTATTGTACGCCAGAGTACATGGTTAGATTGGTGGATTTGGAGAAAAAGGAAGTGATCAGGAGTTTTAGAAGAGAATACGAACGAGTTAAGCTGGGGATGAAGAGAAAAACCCCGATGCTGATGCCAAAATTTTATAATGATATCTGCCGGCTCCTCATCCATAAAGACAATCTCTGGGTCGTCACCTCGACCTTTGACAAGAAAAAGGGAATCTTGGTGGATGTTTTTAATAAAGATGGAAAATATCTGGATGCGTTTTATTTGCCCCTGACCAGGATCCTGACGGAAGACCGGATCACCTATTATGCGCCCATGGCGGTGAGCGGAGACTTCCTCTTTACTATCGAAGTCGGGGACGATGGGCAGATCTCCGCCGCCAAATATCAGATCATCGACTCTTAGCTTCTTGCTGAGTCGCCTTGGAGCTCAGTCCAAGGAAAAGGGCACGCTGCTGGGATGCCCTCCCCGGTCGGCGAGGATGATTTTGTCGAAGATATTCTTAGAGCCGTCGATAGTAAGCAGAAAGGTGAGCTTCGAACCGGTCCGGGCTTTGACATCGAAGCCCTTGATCCGGCCCTTGTCCGAAACTCCCCTGAAAATGAGCTTGTTGCCGGAAAACGAGGCAGAGTCGTCCTTCGTCCAGCGCAACTTTTTCGTTTTTTTCGAGAGTGGAGAACCGGCGATCTCTCCGGAAAATGTTCTTCTTTGGTCGCTCCACCAGCGCAGGCGCCATAAACCTTCCTGGCGCCAGACGATGTAGCCGAAGGGAAGGGAAAAAAGCTCACGGATCTTTTTGATCAGCAAATCTTCGTCCTTTTGATCCCGACAAACGGTCAGGGCCTGCTGATATTTTTTTCCGGCCTCGTCCTTCAGCCCGATTCGCAGATAGGATTCGGCCAGAGAGAAATAAACCCTAGACCGCAATTCGGCTGTTTTGAGGCTGAGATCTTCTGCCTTTTTCTGAAGAGACAACGCCTCGTCGCCCTTTCCCTCGAGCCAGGCCCGGTCGGCGTTATCGAGGAGCATGGTCACGATATTTTCGCAAAGGGTCTTCTGGAGAACATCTTGTTCCCTGCTGGCCTGAAGGAGAGGAGGAGCTTCAGTCGTGGTTCGGCCGACGGCCTCCAGCCGGCCGATGGCCTCCTCGTTTTTTCCGGCTAGAAGGAAGATTTTTGCCAGGAAAAGACGATAGGCTGTTTCATTCTCTTTCTGACCGGGCAGTTCGAGAAGGAGCCCGATCGCGAGGTCGAGCTTTTCCCGGAGAGCCGTATCAGGGCTGTTCAGATGGAGCAGGCGGCCATGGGAATAGCTTTCGACCTGTATCCCAGGGAGAAGGGTTTTCCATTTTGAGATTGTTATTTCGTCGGGGCGGGATTTGTTCAGGAGAATCCATAATCCGGCCGGGCCGGAGAGAGTCGCCTGAGAAACATCATGGAAGCGTTCAAAAACCATGACCCCTTTTTTGCTCCCGTCCGGATAGACGAGCGGCTTGACGAATAAGAAATTCAACTGGGCTGCCGGGCGGTCCGCAAAGACCATCTCCTCGGTTTGGACGTGACCGTTGAGGGCTGCCGAAATCTCCAGGCTGCGGTCCAAAGAGGTCAGGCGTCTGGTCAAGAGGCCGTACCGGACATGGACGCTCTCTCCGACCAGGACGAGAACGATGAATATCGCCAGGACGGCCGTGCCGAGCATGGCCTCGTTTTTCGCTCGGAAAGCTTTTGACAGTCCCCGGCCGAGAGCGGAGCTCAGACCCGTCACTCCCTTAGCCAGCAAGAGAAACAGGACGGGAAGGGTGAAGATGAACTTGTTGTCGGCGGGAAGATAGATAACGGGCGGTTTGGACAGGATAAATAAGGCAAACGGCAGGACGATCCAGGCGAGAATAAAGATCAACTCCCTGCCCTTTTTCGTCAAGGCCGCCACAATGCCGAAAAAAGCCAATCCCAGCTTGACAAAAACGAGGGCTGGATAAACATCGTAATCCAGCAGTCTCCTGAAGGTATCGGCGATAAAAGAAAAAGGGGGAAAGGTCCATTCGCCTTTGAACAAACCCTCCAGGCTCAGGCGAAGCATATAGGACAGATTCACGTAGCGTGAGGTATGCCTGGCCGGCAGATAAAGGAGAAAAACGATGGCCAGGACGGCGATGAGGCTCAGAGAAAAATCGAGGAATTTCTTATTGGACAATGGGAATTCATCATTCTTTTTGCCCAAGACCCTTTGCTCCGCCAGCAAAACAACGAGAAAAAATATTTGGACGGGAATGATGACGAGAGCGAAAAAGCTCATGTAAGCGGCGACAACCGTAAAGAATGCATAGAATCCCCAAATAGGCCTCTTGTCCTTTTTAAGCGCGCTCAAGAAAAAATAGATTGAACACAGGGCGAAGAACAGCAACCCGCTGTATCCTCTGGCCTGTTGAGAAAAATAGATGAAATGGCCCGATAGGGCGGATAAGAGGGCGGCCAGGAGGGCTTCTTTTTTGCCGAAAAGGGTTTTCCCGATGAGATAGATCAGCCACACGCTCAAAAAGCCAAACAAGGCGGCCGGCAGGCGGGCCATGAATTCCGTATTTCCCAAGGGCAGGATAAAATGGAGAAGGAGGGGATACAGAATGCTGCCGGAATTCGTGGAGACGATGTACGCTAGCGGCCCTGCCGCCAGCTCGACGGTATTATGGGGCTCATCTTGATACAGAGGCCGGCTTCCCAGATGCGAAAATCGCAGAATGAAAGCCAGGATAAGGACGATCAATAAAAAAAAAGAGCTTTTTTCCAGCTTACTTTTTAGAGGCGCCATGTCATTGTTTCGGATCCGTCGACAATGTGAACAAAAATATCATCCTGACAAAACCATGTCAATGGCTCGAGATATCCATAAAAAGGGATATTTTAGAGGGACGCCGCGGCCTGTCCCTCTTTTCTCATCCGAAACGGCCGGTGATGTAATCTTCTGTCCGTTTGTCCTTGGGCTTGGTGAAGATATCCGGCGTTCTTCCGAATTCGACGAGCTCTCCGAGCAGCATGAAACCCGTCTCGTCCGAAACGCGAGCGGCCTGCTGCATGTTGTGGGTGACGATAACGATGGTGTAGTCCTTTTTGAGAAGCTGCATCAGATCTTCGATGCGGAGCGTGGCCAAGGGATCAAGGGCCGAGCACGGCTCGTCCATGAGAAGCACCTCGGATTTGACGGCGATGAGCCGGGCGATGCACAGCCGCTGCTTCTGCTCAAGGGAAAGGCCAAGGGCGCTGCGATTCAGCCTGTCCTTGAGCTCGTCCCAGAGGTGGACCGCCTTCAGGCTTTCGCCGACGATGTCCTCCAACTCGCTGCCTTTGGCCATATGGTGGACTCGGAGTCCGAAGGCGACATTCTCGTAGACGCTCAGCGGAAAAGGATTCGGCCTTTGAAAGACCATCCCCACCTTTTTTCGGAGTTGGGTCAGCCCGCTCTTGATTTTGTAGATATCTTTGCCGTCGATCTTCACCGATCCTTCGATTCGGACATCCTCGATCAGGTCATTCATGCGGTTGAGACAGCGGAGGAGAGTGGACTTCCCGCAGCCCGAAGAACCAATAAGCGCGGTGATGGCCTTCTCCCGGACGGACATCCGGATGTCCAGGAGCGCCTGGAAGTCGCCGTAAAATAGATTCAGGCCTTCGATTTCGATCTTTTTCATCGTCTTCAATAATTGGGGTCAAAGCTACACATTTGACAAATGATCTGCCGGGGGTGGTGGAATTTTCTTGTTTCAAGGAAAAGGAAGAATCCCCACTTGTTCATTTTGTCAAATGTGTAGCTTTGACCCCGAGTCATTATCCGAATCTCCCGATAATGTAATCGTTGGTCCTTGAATCCGCGGGGGCGGTAAAGATCTTTTCGGTGCTGTCAATCTCGACGAGATCTCCCATCAGGAAAAAGGCCGTCCGCGTCCCAACGCGCGCGGCCTGCTTGGTGTTGTTGGTGACCAGGACGATCGTATGATTTTTCTTGAGTTCCATCATGGACTCCTCGACTTTAGCCGTCGAGATCGGGTCGAGTCCGGAGCAGGGCTCGTCGAAGAGAATGACCTCCGGCTTGAGGGCGAGCGTTCTGGCGATGCAGAGGCGCTGCTGCTGACCGCCGGAAAGCTTCAGGGCCGAGCTTCGCAGTCTATCCTTGACCTCGTCCCAAAGATAGGCCGCCTTCAGGCTGTCCTCGACGAGCTGGTCTAGAGCACTTTTATCATGGTCCCCGGCAAGCCGGGGGCCGTAGGTGATATTGTCGTGGATCGACCTGGGCAAAGGAATGGGAAGGGCGAAGATCATTCCTACCCGTTTCCGCAGGCCTTCCGCATCGAGGTCTTTGTAGATGTTCCTGCCGTCCAGGAGGATCGAGCCGCTCATCCGGATGTTCGGCTCAAAATCGTTCAGCCGGTTCAGGCTGCGCAGGAACGACGTTTTGCCTGAGTTGGCCGGCCCGATCACGCTCAGGATCTCGTTTTTTTGGATGTCAAGGGAGAGATTGTTTAAAACCCGGACCTTGCCATAGTGGATGGTCAATTCCCGGACCTTTATTTTGGGATCAGGATGATCCACTTGTCCGGCCGAAGAATTGTTGGCTTCGCGTCGATCCGTCATGTCACATCGCTTTTTTTCAGCGTGTCCCATATCCAGTCCTGCCTCCCTATTTCCTTTTCCGGTATTTTGAGCGGATGATGACGGCCGTGATGTTCATGATCAGGACTAGGCCGACCAGGACGAGGGCCGTTCCGAACCGGAAGTTCTCCGGGATATAGGGGATTTGGGTCGTCACGATATAAAGATGGTAGGGAAGGGCCATGACCTGATCGGACAGGGAATGGGGAAGTTTGGGCAGATAGAAGGCGGCGACCGTGAATAGAATCGGCGCGGTCTCCCCGGCGACGCGGCCGATGCTCAGGATGGCGCCCGTGAGGATCCCGGGAAGGGCAAAGGGCAGCACGGAATGACGGATGGTCTGCCAGCGCGATGCCCCGAGCGATAAACTCACCTCGCGGTACGATTTGGGAACGGCGCGGAGGGCTTCCCGGGTGGTCGTGATGATCACGGGCAGGGTCATGATGCCCAGGGTCAGGGCGCCGGATATGATCGAAACGCCGAACTTTAGAAAAATGACGAACAGGCTCAGCCCGAACAATCCGAAAACGACCGAGGAGACGCCGGCCAGGTTGATGATGGCCAGGTTGATGATCCGGGTCAGCAGATTGTCCGCGGCATACTCGCTAAGATAGATGGCGGCGAGCACGCCGATGGGCAGAGAGAAGGCGATGGAGGCGATCACAAGATAAAACGTCCCGACGATGGCCGGAAAAATGCCGCCGGCCCGCATGCCGTCGCGCGGCATGGTGAAGAGAAACTCCCAGGACAGGGCGCTCCAGCCCTTGCTGAGGATGAGCCAAATGATCAGCAGGACGGGAATGACGACCAGGAGCGTCGCCAGGAGCAGCACGCCGAATCCGATCTTCTCCTTGACAACCTCGTTTTTCATCGTCTTCGGCTCCTGTTCAGGAAGAGGTCCGCCGTCAGGTTGATCAGGAAGGAGATGACAAAAAGGACGATGCCGATGGCGAAAAGGGCGTTATAATGCGGGCTGCCCTTGGCCGCCTCGCCCATTTCTGCGGCGATGGTGGCCGTCAGGGTGCGGACGGGCTCGAAGAGGCTGTTGGGGATGACGGCGGCGTTGCCCGTGACCATCATGACGGCCATCGTCTCTCCGAACACCCGGCCGATGCCCAGCATGGCCGCCGCGATGATGCCCGGCAAGGCGCCGTGGATGATGACCCGGTGGAGCGTCTGCCAGTGGGTCGCGCCCAGGGCGATGGCCCCCTCTTTGTATTCCCGGGGAACGGCGTTGATGGCGTCTTCGGAGATGCTGATGATCGTCGGCATGGCCATAAAGGCCAGCATGATCGATCCGGCAAAGGCGGTCAGGCCCGTCGGCAGATCGAGGAAGCGTTTCAGGAAGGGGACGAGGATGGTGATGCCGAGAAATCCCAGGACGACCGAAGGGATGGCGGACAGGATCTCGACGAACGATTTAAGGATATTCCGGAGACGGGACGGGGCCACTTCGGCAATGTAGAACGCGGCGGCGATGCCCAGAGGGACGGCCATGGCGATCGCTCCCAGCGTGACTAGGAGCGAGCCCAGGATGAGCGGGAGGATGCCGAGCTTCGGAGGATCGGAAATGGGATACCAGAATTTGCCGCCGAGGAAAGCGCCCAGCGAGGTGCTCCTGAGGACAGAAATGCCTTCTCGAAGCAGAAAGATGAAAATGAGGGCGACGAAAACGATCGAGGCGATGCCGCTCAGAAAAATGAGCTTTTCGATAATCGCTTCCTTGAATTTGCGCAGCTTGGCCATTATTTTATCGGGACAAAATCGGTTTTGTTGACGATCTCCTGTCCCTCCTTGGAATAGGCGAAATCGATGAATTCTTTGACGACCCCTTTCGGCGTGCCGTTGGTGTATAGATACAGCGGCCGGGAAATGGGATAGGCGTTGGTGCGGACGGCCTGAAGCGTCGGCTCGACGAACGGGGATTGGGCGTCTTTGGCGACGGCGATGACTTTCTGACGCGGGCTGATGTAGCCCATTCCATAATATCCGATCGTGTTCTCGTTGTTGGCGACTTCCTCGGCGATGGCATAGGAGGACGGCATCATGAGGGCTCCGGGAGAGAACTCTTCCTGGGCTTTCTTCTTGCCCCGGCGCAGGACATGTTCCTTGAAAAAGATGTGGGTCCCGGAGTTGACCTCCCGGGAAAGAAGCACGATCGGCCAGTCCGGTCCGCCGAGGATCTTCCAGTTCTTGATGTTGCCCATGAAGATCTCCCGGAGCTGGTCCATGGTCAGGTTCTTGATGGGATTGCTGGGATGGACGACCACGGCGATGCCGTCCAGGGCGACGGTCTCCTGGTTGAACCGGATGCCCTTGGCCTCGGCCTGTTTGATTTCTTTCTCTTCGACCGCCCGGGACGACTCGGCGATATCGCAGGTGCCGTTGATCAGAGCGGCGATGCCCGTCCCAGAGCCACCGCCTGTGACGGCGACATTCACGTTCGAGTGGATCGCGTTGAACGCTTCCGCCCAGGCCTGGCCGAGGTTGACCATGGTGTCCGAGCCCTTGATCTGAAGGGAGGCGCTTTTTTGGCCGGGGGGGGCAGCCGAGGCCGGACAGAGGAAAAAAAGCTGGAAAAGCCCCAGAAACAGGACCGCCGGACATAACTTCTTCATATATTTCTCTCTATCTTATCGGCTTTGGCTGAAAATTGGCATGGGGGAAAAATTTAGACAAAATTATAAAAGAAAATGTGAAGGCTTGTCAAAAGCGATGAATTCCTTCACAATATTAAAATCAACGTAATAATTAAAGTGATATCCCCGTTCGGGCGGCGCTTAGGCCGCCCGCAGCCCCCGGGCCCCGGGGAACCAGTCCCGTCGGTTCCCCCCCGTCGGAAAAGCCGACGGGCCCCCCCTCCGCTACGGGAGCTTTAGGGCGGCCTAAGCGCCGCCCATACATTGTCACTTTATTTATTGCGTTTGTATTAGGGAAAAAGGAACGGAGGCCGAGATGGAAAGGCTGTTTGACGAAGAGCTCAAAAACCTCAAAGAAAAATTGCTGCGGATGGCGGCCCTTGTCGAGGAGTCCATTGCTTTGTCGATCGAAGGACTCAAAGCCCAGAAAGAAGAGCTGGCCCATGAGGTCCTGAAACGGGAGGAGAAGGTGAACCTCCTGGATGTGGAGATCGATGAAACCTGCCTCCGGTTGCTCGCCCTGAGGCAGCCCATGGCCGGAGATTTGCGATTTATTACTTCGGCCATGAAGATCGGGAGCGAACTCGAACGGATGGGCGACCTGGCCGTCAACATTGCCGAACGGACTCTCGAGCTGCTCAAATCGCCGCTCCTCAAGCCGCTCATCGATATACCGCGCATGGCCAAGCTGGCCCAGAGCATGGTCAAAGACGCCCTCGATGCCTTTATCAACAGGGATGAAGAGCTGGCCCGCAGCGTCTGCCGGAGGGACGATGAAGTCGATTCGTTGAACGACCAGATTTTCCGGGAGCTGCTGACCTATATGATGCAGGATCCGTTGTCGATCGAGCGGGCGGTCGGGCTGATCCTGGTCGGCCGGCACCTGGAGCGGATCGCCGACCACGCCACGAATATCGGCGAGGATGTGATCTATCTGGCCAAAGGAAAGACCATCAAACATCATATCGATAAAAAGCGGGACATGGCCTGTTAAGAACGGCCGGCCTCATAATTCGGGATCAAACCTCTACATTCAACAACTCGAGATTCAAGCTTAAAATCTCACTAAAAAAGAATCTCTCGATATTGCCGCCCTCCAGATTTAAAATATTGAATGTTAGGGTTTGATCCCGGCATGAAATCGATATTGTTGTTTCGCCTCGGCGGGCTGGGCGACCTGCTTGTCGCTCTGCCGTCGGTTCAGCTTGTCAAAAGGCGATTTCCGGGGAGTTCCTTAAGCCTTGTCTGCCGGGCGGAATACGGGCGGCTGCTCGAAGAGGCGGGTGTTGTCGACGCCGTTTTTCCCTTAGACGACAGTCGATGGCTGCCCCTCTTTGACGATGGGCCGGACGCGCCGGGGGATCTCAAGAAATGGCTTTCCGGGTTTGATCTCATCCTGGGATGGCTTCAAACGGAAACCTCCCGAGCGTTCGAACAGAAGATTCTTGCTCTCACCGCCGCCAGCGGCCGGTTTATCGTTTACGAGCCGCAATCAGGGATTCCTGTGAGCCGCTACTTTTTCGATCGGACGTCGGCCTTGATCGCCGGCTGGCTCCAGGCGAACGTTCAATTCGAAAATTGTCACCGGCTTCTTTCATTAAAAACGAAAGGCTGGGATCAAAGCCTGCCCCGGAAGCCCGAAACGCCGGCCCGCCAGAAAAAGTCCGCCGTTATCCATCCGGGAAGCGGGAATGAAAATAAATGCTGGCCTCTTGAGAATTTTCTGGCCCTCATCGAGTCCCTTCATCAGAAGGGAATCGAAGGATACCTCGTCACGGGTGAAGCCGAAGCAAGAATGGAGAAGAAGATTCTGGATTTGGGGCTGCCTCAAGGATGGTCATGGCTGCGCCGGCCGCCGCTCATAGAGCTTGCCGGACTGCTCGAGGAGGCGGCCGTCTATATCGGCAATGATTCGGGTGTAACCCATCTGGCTGCGGCTTGCGGGACGCGCGGCCTGGCTTTATTCCGGAATGACCTGGAGGCCGCCTGGGCGCCGTTTGGACGAATCCATGTCTTGAGCGCTGAGGATGTCGCGGCCATCCCGGTGGATTTTGTGTTGGGAAAAATTGGATTGATTATGCTATAATCCTTTCAGACTCTCTTGGGCCGGCTGGGGAGAGTTCCCTCACAAAAAAATCATCACCCCCTTTTGCTGAACAGCCGGCTTTTCCGACGGGGGGAACCGACGGGACTGGTTCCCCGGGGCCCGGGGGCTAGGGGCGGCCTAAGTGACCCCCGAACGGGGATGTCATTTTAGTTATTGCGTTTATATTAGTTGCCGATGTTCATCCGCTCCAATGTCTTGAACAGAAAATCATATTCAGGCCTGTCCGTGGTGTTCTGGCCGATGTATTTGAATTGGAGGATGCCCTTCTTGTCCACGATAAAGACGCTGGTGATGCACTGGTCCACTTTGCTGCCGCCCCATTCCGTGGCAAAGAGACCCAGGCCTTTGGAGACCTTCCGGTCGGCGTCGATGAGCAACGGGAAGGGCAGCGGGACCTTTCCTTTCTCCATGCTGTACTCTTTGGGATAGGATTTGCGCCAGCGCTCCATCCGCGTTTTGCCCTGATCATCAAGTTTTTCGGGGTCGGCCGGATTCTTCCAGCCCTTGATTTTTTCGAGTTGCTCGGGGTTCGCTTCCACCCACTGCTGAACGACTTCCTGGCCGTAGGGGAAGACGAAGACGACTTCGACGTTGTATTTTCTCCGGATCTGGGCGGACTTTTCAAAATCCACGAGCTCCGCATATTTGTAGTTGTCGATCGTGCACCAGCGGGCTTCGGCGGCAAAGCCGCGGGGGAAGACGAGGAGCACGTTTTTCCCCTTCAAGCCGGAAAGGGTGAAGGTTCCCCCCTGCAAGGTCGGTAGCGTGATATCGGGCATGGGCTGGCCGACGGTCACGGGCCTTATGTCCGCAGCCTGCGAAAAAACTGGGGGGGCGGCCCAAGCGGCGAGAAGCAGGGTCAATCCGATGATTCCTATGATTCTTTTGTTCATATCATTCTCCTCTTAGATTTTTTTTGGGCCGGGTTGAGAATTCGGATCTCCTCGGCAAAATTCTTTTGATGTTCGTTGATGGTAAAACAATATAGGATGAGAGTCAAACGGATCATGGAGGGCGTTCTTTTATTTAGTGGATTAATCGGCCTTGATTTGCTAAAATTTGAGCGGGATGAAACGGCTTCCCATGGAGTCCTTCACCATCGCCGCCCAGTTGGCCGAAATCGACAGGGCCAGGGAGTTCTTGCGCAACTCTGTCCGGGGCCTGGCTCTCTCCGAAGAAGAATTCTTCAAGTTGGACTTGTCGCTCGTCGAAATATGCACCAATATCATCCTCTATGCCTATCCAGAGAAGAAGGGTGAAATCCATATCGAAATTTGGCTGGACAGCGACAGGATCTACCTGGAAATCCGCGACAGCGGGATTCCTTTTGACCCCACCCAGGCCCAGAAGCCGGACATCGAGGATATCATCAAAGCCGGACAGAAAGGCGGTTTGGGAATTTATCTTTCCCGGACGTTCATGGACGGGTTCGATTACCAGCGCCGGAAAGGACAGAACGTCCTGACCCTGATGAAAAAGGTCAAGTCAATATAGGACGTTCTCTTCGCCGAACTGCTTAATCAGCTTATCGATTTCCTTCAGGATGAGGTCCCGCCGCTTCAGGACTCCGTTGATCTCATCCTCGTCCAGATAGTCCCCGACAAAGCCCTTGATGACGTCATGATTCATGGCTTTGATTTTTTCCACCATGGCCCTGGGAAGCTCCTTCATGAGCTTCGGGCCTTCCTTGTGCTTTTCGGTATAGATCAGCTCCTGGGTAAATTTCTTGGATGTCCGGAACGAGCGGGAGTGGTCGATGAGGATCATCCGCCAGTCCTTGGTGATGCGAATGTTGTTGGCGTGCCGGTCCTCGTTCCCGATCAGGTTGTCGAAAAACCGGTGAAGGAAAGTCGCCCGGTTCCAGGAGAACACCTTGATCGAGGGGGTTTTGATATTTTTTTCGTTTTTCGTCTTCAGGCTCATCTCGCTTTCTATCCACCATTGCGCCGAGCCCCTGTCTCTGCGGAACTCCTTCTCAACGGTCGGAGACACCATATTCAGCTCGAGATATTTGTCGAAGAGGTAGGCCGCGATTTCATACTTCCAGCCTTCTTTATATCCCTTCTGCATGCCTTCTATGTCTTTCCAGATCGCGTCGTGGGTGACCCCGTCCTTGGACAGGGTGAGCCTCCATGGATTTGTAACAGAATCCGGCCCGGTCAGCTGCACCTGGCCGACGATCTCTGCCGTCTTGAGGAATTCTTCCCATTTCGGTCTTTCGGCGACCTCTTCCGGCAGGAATTGGGCGAAGGCCTGGGCGCAGAAACCGAGAAAACAGCAGGCGAAGAGAAAAGCCAGTCTCATTCTCATGTCCAATCTCCTTTCATCTTCCTTTCCTAATAAAGAACGTTCTTTTCCCCGTTTTTCTTGATCATCTCCCCTATCTCTTTGATGAGGAGAGGCTTGCGGGCGATGATCGCTTCCACCTCTTGATCGGTCAAATAGGATCCCACGGCCTGTTTGAGGCCGGCCAGATCCAAAGCTTTGATTTTTTCGAAAAGGGCGCGAGGAACCCGCTGGATGAGATAGGGACCGCCGTCGTCCTTTCTCTTGATCCCGTTCGCGCCGCACATGAGTTTTTCCATGTTTTCCTTGTTGGACCGAAAGGCGCGGGAATGATCGATGATAATCGTCCGCCAATCCTCCGTGAAGCGATAGTTCTCCTGTGTCCGGTCATCGTTGGCGATCAGGCTGTCCCAGAATCGGGTGATGTATTTCATGTCGTCCGTCTTCTTCAGAGCCCAATCGGGGATCGAAATGTTATTCTCTGCAATTTCCAGACCGTTGTATTTACTGTCGGCCCATAGAGACAAGGCTCCCTTTTTTCCCTTAAATTCCCTCTCGATCGTGATGGGAACCATGTTCAGGCCGATGAGCTTGTCCAGACGATAGGCCGCGATTTCATATTTCCAACTATCGACGAAATCTCCGTGTTTTTCCTCGGGATTTTTCCAGGCGGCCTTTTTCTCGATCGCCCCTTTCTTGAGCAACAGCTTCCAGGGCTTGGTGACGCCCTCTCCGATCAGCTCGGATTTGACGATGTCGGCCGTTTTTAAGAATTCTTCCCACTGCTCCCTCTGGGCGATCTCGGCTGGCGTGAACTGGCCGCGGCCAAAAAAACCCGCTCCCCCGATGGCCAAGAGAGAGAGCGCCAGAATGATCTTGTTTTTTCCGGGGCGACCTTTCATGTCACATTCTCCCCTTCCATTTTTCTAAATATATACTAATAAGGAATGGGCCGAAAATCAAATGAAATTTTCCGTGGGCGTTGACAGGGTGTTTCGGCTGTTGTAAATTGACGGTTCTGCTTGTCCGGCCTTGATCCGGCCTTGGCGGCATGAGAGCGAAATATCTAGGCTTCATCGTCCTCCTTCTGACGGGGAGCTGCCTGCCTGCGAAACAGGCGCCCGCTATCCCCTTCCCTTGTCAATGGCCGGGGAGCCCGGGTTTTACCCCACAGGCCAATTGGGACCGGCAGAATATTATCGATCCGTCAGGCATATGCTTTCACCCTCAACGACAGACATTCTTCATCGTCAGCGATGAAGGCGAGATTTTTGAGGTCAAAACCGACGGCACTCCGGTCTTTCGCCAGAAGGTACCCGGTGACCTGGAGGACGTGACGGTCGACCCTTCGTCCGGCCTTCTTTATATCATCATCGAAGGCGATGACGTGATCCTGGAATATGATCCGGACAAAAAAGAGGTCAGGCGCCGGTTTCCCATCAATCGGGCGTACCAGGGAAATCCGGGTTTCCTCCAGAAGCAGGTGGACAAATACGATAACGGGATCGAGGCCTTGGTTTTTGTCCCGAACTCGGGCCACCCTGAAGGAGGAACTTTTTATGCAGGGAACCAGGAGGATCCTGCCTGTATCATGGAGCTTTATGTCCCCATTAAAACAAGCCGGGCCAACGAAGCGGAAGCCAGGATTCTTCGCGTTCTGCCATTTCAGATGCGGGACCCGGCGGCCCTCTATTATGACTCGAAAACGGGGTTGTTGAACATCGTCAGCGACTCGGACAATTTATTCCTCGAGATCACGCTGGAAGGGAAGTTGGTCAAAGAATATGCCTTCCCCGGGAATGACCAGGAAGGCATCGCCTGGGATGATCAGGGCCATATTTTTATTTGCCAGGATTCGGGGGGAATTCTGAAGCTCAAGGACTTGCGGAAAACAAGATAAGGCCTTTTGCTTCTACGCCTTCCTCAAGTCGACTTCGTAGGGCCGGCTGCCCCGTCAGCTTTATCGGCCGCACGATCTTCAATATGGACTATGATATGGGATTGGCCGCGGCTTCTCCTTTTTTCTTTTTGTACTCGCGGATGATGAGGACGGTCAACGTGATCCAGACAAGGATGCTGGCGACGTTGACGACGGCAAAGCCTTCGATGGAAAGGGCCAGGACAGACGTCCCGAGCCAGACGATGACGGCATTCAGGGTGTCCCCGCCCCGGACGAAGAAAGTCTCGATGGCCGCCTGGGCCTTATATTTTTCCTCCCGCTTGGTGATCAGGAACAGCGCGGACCACGCCGTTTTCATGAGCGAATAGTCCGTCCCGTTTTCGACGGATTTGATCCACTTCATCAGGAGGAGCGACGCGCCGAAGGTGGCGAATCCATAGCCGCCCAACGAGATCATGGGCAGGAAGAGGAGGGCGCCGCCGATGCCCACCCAGCGGAAGATGCGGGAGACGAGGAAAAGCTGGATGACCAGGCCGATGATGCTGCCCAGGGACTGGTAACCGGCAAAGGCTGCGCTGATGTAGTTCTGGAGGTCCACCCCGCCCGTGGCCGCCGTCCCCAGGACCCGGAGGGCCACCTTCTGCTGGAGGGAGCTGAACATGAATTCGCCGAGAGCGTTAATAAAGTTGTAGAGGCCGATAACGATGGCGATGAGAAGGAGGTAGCGACTTTTAAAGATCAGGCGAAATCCGCCGCTCTTATCCAGGGGCTGCTCCTTGATTTTCGGCGCGCCCACGGCCATAGCCGCGGCGGCGTCCTCGCGGACATCCCGGCGATGGATTATCCAAGTCATGAGAATACAGAGGACAAGAACACCCGAAGTGACCAGCATCATCCCGTACGACCCGAAGTAAGGAATGAGCCTCTTGGCTCCGTGGATTCCCTCGGCCACGAGGAGCTTCTTGGGCGGGAGGAGCATCTGGGCCACGAGGGGGCCGATGACAGCCCCAAGGGAGGCGCCGAAGGCGATCATGGGGAAGAGACGCTTTCCTTCCTCCTCGCTGTAGATGTCGTTGGCGAATCCCCAGAACTGGGCGGGAATGAGCAGGTTGTACATCCCGATCCAGATGAAAAAGATGATGCCCATCCAGGAGACCGGCACTCCGGCCCAGTTCATGATGTTGAAAAGAATGAGGTTGGAGATACAGAAGAGGTGACAAAAGTGATCAGAATATGCCGTGGATAGCGGGAAGCGATCTTGGCGAAAGCCTTGACCACGAAGATGAGGAGGAATGCCTGGGGGATGGCCAGGTAGCTCTGAATTTCCGGCGGGTGGGCGGCGAGCAAAAGGCCGTTGCAACATGATGAGGAAGCTGTTGATGAACATGAGCAGGGCTTTGGTGACTTCTGCCGGATGAATGATCGTGATTAGCCGAAACAGGCGGTAAAAGATATTCGGGGATGGCGTTGCCGCCGGCTTCATTCCTTGCATGCTCGCTTCCATGGATCCCTCCTTGTTTACAGATTCAAAAAAACGCCGTCTACCTTTTTGTTCTTAAGGCTTTATATCAAATAGTACGGCTGGTTCGCCCTTGTCCTTGATCAGGATCTGGAGCTTTTCCAGGATCATGTTTCGCCGGTCGAGTAGGGCTTGGATTTCTTTGACGGTAAGATAGGGCTTCATGGCGGCCTCGATGACCTTGGGGTCCAGCTGAAGGCCTAGATACAGCCGCCTGGAGCAGCGGCTGATCGTTGTCTCCGGCAGGAGTTCCGAGAGCGTATCAAAGGCCTCCATGAAATCCACACGGCAGACCTTCCAGGTATCTTTGTGGATCAGAATATCTTTCATATCGCGCGGGCAGTAGGTCAAATTTTCGAAGACATTGAGTTCTTCCATTGCGTTTTCAAAGGCCTTGGCATCGGGTGGTTCCAATTTCCTCGCCCTTCTGTCCATTTCCGTGACGCAGCCTTCGACCATGATTTGGAGCGAACCCTTCCGAGGCGAATCATTCTTTCTTAGGATTTCTCTTTCGACGACCGGAGGAACGATGTCCATTTTGAAGAGCTTCGTCAGTTCATAGGCGGCAATCTCTCGTTTGTAGCTGACAGGAAAGAATCCCGGCGCCGGGCGGTCCTGGTATTTGAAGATTCCCTTCCGCGTCATTTTTTGATCGTTCAGAGTGATTCTCCAGGGCTCATTTCGTCCGCCCAGCCCGCCTATCTCGATATCGACGACTTTGGCCGTCTTCAGGAAAGCCTCCAACTCTTTTTGTTGAGCGGTTCCTTGATCGACGAAGAGGAAGGCGCAGCCGAAACTCCCGATCATGAAAAAGCTCAGAATGGCTGGAATGAATAAAATTTCTCTATCCATAATTTTCCCCCCTGATAGAAAGATTTTTAGTCTTGACGGTCAAGGTTAATAGGTTAGCTTCCATGGGTCAAAAATCCCGTTCTTGATGATCAAGGCGCTGAGGAATCCACGGTAAACCCGCGATATTCCCGTATCGATCACCCATATTTTATTGCCGAACCGCGAAGGTATGTCTTTTATGTCAGGGGTGTGGGCGATGACCATATGATTGGCCCCGAGATTAGCGAGGATCTGATTGACTTGAGACGCGTAAAGCGGATCGGGCCACGTGGCCAGATACCGGAACCAGAGAGGACCATCCTCGGCCCACAATATTTTTGCCCTGAAGCTGTTAAACCCCTCGCGAAAACCTTTTTGAAATTCCAGGTAGTAGAGATTGTTGATATCCTTCAGTGGCCAGGTGGAATATTTTTCGCCGATTCCGCCGTGGACGAAGACGGTGTCGTTGATCTTGATGACCGCATTGTGCTCTTCGGCGATCCAACGGCCATAGAGCAGATTGAAATTTTCAACGTAGACGCCCCGGGCCTCCTCGTCGTCCATCAGCTTCTTCCATTCATCCTCGATATTTCCTCCGTCTTCCGTCCTCTTCTTGAATTCCCTCTCTCTTTCCTTTCTATACTTTTCGGGGAGGAAATCCTTAAACTGTTTAAGTGTCACATAGTCCGCATACTGTAAAGCAATCCCTGTGATATTCATTTCTTCGTGATTGCCGATGAGCATATGGACCATACCGCCGGCCGCGGCCGCCTCTTTTTCAAGGTTTTTGATGAGGTCAAAAATATCCTTGGCCCGGTCCTCGCGTTCCCCGCGGTCCATGATATCGCCGATCTGGACCAGGTGAGTTTTCCCGCCGATCCAATGAAGAGCATCATCGATAAGGCCTATGCCCTTATGCTTCAGGATCGTTATAAAGTGTTCATAGTCGCTGTGGAGATCACCAATGGCGATGATTTTTTCCACCCCTTCCCAGATGCACTGCCGGCTTGCCGGAGCGCGTGGGGAAGGAGAGATGGCCGGGAGGAAGGGCGTCGCTGTTCCGGTGGCGGCCGGAGGTGATAAGAGGGCCGGACGGGTGGGCGACGATGCCGCGCTCGCTAGATAAACTACCAGAAAGAGAGAGCTGAAGAAAAATAGACAAAGAAGGAGCGCAAAACAAGCTCTCGATTTGGGGGAAAATCTTTTATTGAAGCTGGAACGTTCGGGTTTTTCGGGCAATATCTTTCTCGACCTCCAGGCCAAGCGGAATGGATTCACAACGGTAATATTAATTCAACCCAAGATTTAGTCAAGTGGAATTCAGGCTGACCGTCGATCACTTTTAATTTCCTTTTTCATAGCGGTCTAGCCAGGGGAAGGAGCGGAGGGTGGGTGGGGGGAGATGAGTTTTCAGGAATTTCAGGTTAAAGACGACTTTATTTTGAAGGACGGGCCAGAAGAGAAGGCCGACCGTTAACAGAGACAGACGCGGCCCTTTGGTTTTCGAAGGCAATCGGACATGAGCCTGCTTTAGGGAGAGAGCATGGCCGACAGCCGTGAGGAGCAAGACGGCCAGTCCGATGAGAACAACGAAGCGAGCCAGGGATTCCGGGGTGGTGATCTGGGTCCAGACCAGGGCGAAGCCGAACCGAGCGCCCTTGGTGTCGCGGATCTGCTCTTCGATGGCCATCCGGCGATCATAGAGAGCGGCAAGTTGGGCCAGAGAGTCGGACCGATTGGTGGCCAACCACCAGGGCTCCCGATGCCCCTTGGCCCAGATCCCGACGACTCTGACCTTGACCGCGGCGTCTTGGCGAAGATCCACCCAGCCCAGATCCACCGCTCTCCCAGGCTGAAGTCCCCACTTTCGAAGAGTTCGAGACCCCCGTTTGGCCTGAACCGTGACGTTCTCCGCCAATCTCACCAGGAACGAATGGTCCGTCTGCTTCAGAAGAAGCGTAATGAAGCTGGTCCGCCGGAAGCCCCGGTCGGCCAGAAAACAGGCGAAAACGCCGGCTTCTCGAAGGACCATCACCAGCATCTGGAGGAAGCTGTCCTCCCAACAGTTTTGAGATCGCTTAATGGCGGTCTTGATGAAGGCCGCCGCCGAGACCGGCACAGCCCGCGTCCCCACGACCACCGATGCAAACAACATCCGTAACGGGGGATGCCACTCCGTCCAGTCCAGGGCGACCAGCAACGAGGTCGTCCTTTTCGCCAACGTCCGGATCATCTCCCGGCTCAACACCAGATCATCCAGACGCCGGTTATGCAGCAGCCGATAGACGCGGGTCAGAGCGCTGTCGACCTGAGAGCCGACTCGCTGAGCCAAAACGGCCGCGATCGGAATCGAAGCGGCCTGACCTAAAGTCGCCATGGCTTGAACCACCAGGCTGATGATCGTCCGTTGGGACTTGCGGAGAGGGCTCAGGACTTGTCCGAGTGCCTCTTCGCTCATCGCCCCCGATCCTTCTCGTCGCAGATGTGCTCGGAAACCTCGACCAGCTCCGCACACAACTTTCGGAAGACATGATAGTTTTCCACCTGCTCTTCCAGCCTTCGGATCTCCTCGGGACCATGGAGCCGGCGGCCCTGGGTTTTTCCTTTCTTTTTACAGGTATACAGGGCATAGGGGCCGGCCAGAACCGGCTCTTTCTGTCCTTTGAGTCGAAGCTTCAGGAACTGACGGATGACCGATCCCCGGCGCATCTCCTCGATCGCGGAGATATGGCCGAGCAGTTCCTGCCGGAGTTGACGAAGTTTTGGTAG
>JAPKZH010000532.1 GCA_026393905.1 Candidatus Aminicenantota bacterium | reverse complement strand
TTTTCTTCGAACTCGCGGCTCAGGTCCAGCTCGCGGATATCGCTTGTCCGGGCCCCGGCCAGGCATAGCTCTTCGAGGTCGTGATAGATTTTCATACCCAGCGGGAAAAAGCTGTCGGCCGATAAGAAGTGGTTCGGCCTTTCACCCGCACTCCCAAACCCGCCTTCCTGCCTGTGGATCTCAAACAGCAATGCCACTGCATCCAGAGGATCGATGAGCCTGCCGCCGATCCCCAGCCGTTCCTCATAAACACGGCTAATAAATCCATCCATGGAGTCGAGCAAGGGAGGGATGAAGCTTGTCCGCTCCCTTTCCGCCAGCGCTTTTCGCAAATAATAGGCCGGCCGCTTTTCCGGGAAGACGACCCATTGGCCCGAATAGTCCTTCGGGCGCGCTTGAGCCCCGGCAGCCTCCGGGCTGTCCTGCGCGCCGCGCTTCCCGTCCGGCCGCAGTCGCGCCGCGACCGCTTGGATGAAATTATCGCGGGGCGAAACGAGCTCGATCATAATCCCATCGCCTCCGTCCGTTTCTCATCGATGCGCGCCAGGATTCCGCGCACGCTCTTCCCGGCATAGATTTCCTTGATAATTTTTATATAATCGCGCATCTGCTGCCGGTCTTCCGCATCGCGCCGTTCCCGTCTCTCCTTCTCGCTCACAAAGCCCGTCTTAAAATCGATGATCGTGATGGCGTCCGCATCCAGCACGACGCGGTCCATGCGGTAGACGTTCCCTCCCGCGTCGCAGTAATTGAATTCCCGAAGCACCCGCCGCCCCTCCCGTTCCTCAAAGTATTGCCCAAGCGGCGAGTCCGGCCCCCCGAAATATGCCGAAACAGCTCGCCCCACGCTCTCGTATAGCGTCTGCTCCCATTCCCTCGGCCTGATTTTCTGGATGACTCCGGCGACTTCGCGTTCCCATCCCGCGCTTCCCCCGCCCACATACTCCAGCCCGGCCAGGATCTCGTGGGCCAGGTTCCCTCGCCGGATGTTCTCGAAATTGAGCGCCGAGCGCGGGTTGGCCGCGATCTCGAACGGCTCGGCGAAGCGGAGCATAGCCGCTTCGGGCAGGGCCGGAACCGCCTTTTCCACGGTTTTCGGCTGCGGCTCTCCAAGCTGCCCCGTCTCGATTAGATCAAACGGATACTTCGGTTTTTTGGACGTGGACTTCACACCGACTATATGCAGCTCTTCCTTGGCCCTTGTCAGCGCCACGTAGAGGGTGTTCAGCCTATTCACGTCGTCCCTGAGCCGGGCGTCCTCATAGATCCTTCTCAATTCCTCGTGGGCTTCGGCCAGCCCTTTGTTGATTTTATAAACACGCACCGACTCGTCGTCCACGCCGATAAAAAATTCCGGCGGTTTATAGCCCTCTCCATACAAAAGCAAAATGACCACCGGAAATCCCAGGCCTTTAGCTTTGTGGATGGTCATGATCTTGACCGCATCGATGTCGAGGGGAACGTCGATATTCCAGGCGGCTTCCTGGCTGCTCCCCGCGGCCGCTCGGGCTCCGCCTCTCCATGCTCCGCCCCATGGTCCTTCCGCTCCCTGCTCCGCATATTTCAAAAATTCGCGCAAATCATTGCGGCCCATGCTTTCGAAGTCTTTGATGGATTCCATCAACTTGGCCAGGGTCGCCTCTTCGTCGGGGAACAGCTCGAACACGTTGAAAACACGATAGATAAGGGTCACCAGGTCGTAGAGCGGATAGTAGCCGACCGACCTGAAGGACCGGTCGAAATAGCGCTCCCAGAGCTCGGGATACCGCGAGCGGAATGCGACATAGATCGGCCGTTTTTCTTTCCGCCGGCAATCAAAGAGGAAATCGTTCCACTGTCCGGGCGGCGCCGCCACCCCAGCCTGCTCCATTTTCATCCTCAGCACATCGCCCAATAAAAACACGCTGAAGGAGAGATCGTCGGGCGGCGAATCCAGGAACCGGAGCAGCGCCATCAGCTCGCCGGTGATTTTCCGTGTCCGAATATCCAGGCTGCTGTACGGGATAAGCGGGATGTCTTTCTCATTGAGCCAGGACGCCACCTTGACGACCGAATCGTTCCTGTATGTGAGGACGGCGATATCTGAATATTTATAGCCGCGGGCGTGAAGCTCCCCGACGCGCCTTTGTATCTCGGCCTTCTCGGGGACCTCGTCTTCGGCCTCATCTGCCTCAGCCTCTGCCGTATCTACTGCTTCCGCCCGAGCCTCTGCTTCTTCTTCGCCGGCTCCTCCGCCCTTCTCCAGCACTACCACGTCCACGAATCCCTTGTCTCTATTCTTCTCAATCACCTCTTGCTCAAATTCATAAAGGGGTTTCTTGCTGCCGGCTCCGGCTTTGCACTGACCTCCGCCCTCGCCGACTCCGCTCTCTGCACTATCCACCTCTTCCCCGCTCCCGGCCTCGCCCTGGTTGATTCTTCGATATTCGTCAAACTCGTTCAGTTTTTTGGGGAAGATATCGCGCGTAAATTTTAGGATTTTTTCAAAGCTGCGGTTATTCTCAGCAAGCTAACTGACATCAATCCTCACCGAACCGAAATACTCGGCCGCCCGCTCCTCCATCTCTTTCATGATGCGGTAATCGGCCTCCCTAAAGCCGAAGATCGCCTGCTTGGTATCGCCGACGGCGAAAAAACTCCCCGACACGGCCAGCGAGTTTTCGATGAGAGGCAGCATGTTTGTCCACTGGATGGGCGAGGTGTCCTGGAATTCGTCGACCAGGTAATGGAAGATGCGGTCGCCCAGCCGGAAATAGATGTCCGGGATGATCATCTGGTCGATGTAGCCGGCCAGCCGCTTGTTGATGTCCTCGATGAACACGGTCTGCTGCCGCCGCTTGAACTGCTCCAGCGTCTCGGCGAAAGATTCATAGGCCATGAGATAGGGATGGAAGAATTCCCGGGCGTAGAGATAGCGGTACTCGTTGGTGAGGGCTTCCAGCTTTTCCCAGGCGCGGCAAACCTCGTCAAAGGCGGATGCCGTGTCCCTCGAGGCGCGTTTGACGGGATTTTTAACCGGGATCGTCTTGAAACTCGCTCCGATGAGGTCGGAAAATTTCTTGCTCGCGACCGCGGGCTCGACTTTGGAGAACCCGCCGCTTTTCTAAATTTTCCCTGGCCGGCTCCCCCTTTTGCGCCGCGAGCTTGGCATAGAGAGATTTGAGCTTGTCCAGGATGAGGCTCGTAGGATCCCAGGGATAATAGGCGTTCGCGCCCTGCGAAGCTAAAATCAAATCGGCGATCTGTCGAAAGGTTTCGCCATCCTTTGAGCCGGGCCTGACCTTGCGCAAATAGCGGTTGAAGGCGTACTCGATCAGGTCGGAATTATCCAGGACGATTTCAAAATAAGGAGGGAAGCCCAGGTCCAAGGTGGACGCTTTGAAAATGCAAGACATGAAGCTGTCGATGGTTTCAACCTGGAAATCCGTGTACCGGGTCAGGATATTATCCAGGACTTCCTCGGCCCGGCCGGCCAAAGCCCGAGGCGAGAGCGAGACGACGTCCAGGACCTGCCCGGCTTCCTTCTTGTCTTCGAAATAGCAATCTTTAAGCCACTTCAGGATCCGGGTTTTCATCTCCCGGGCGGCGTTTTTAGTGAAGGTGATGGCCAGGATATTGGCCAGGTCGTTCTTGCCGACAGCAGCGGACAGGAGGAATTGGACGAAGCGGAGAGACAGGGCGTGGGTTTTCCCGGAGCCGGCCGAGGCTTTCAGCAGGACCGCGTTCGGGAAGCGAAGGGCGATGTCTTTGACAAGGGTGGAATCCATCTTGTTCTTTTCCGTTCCTGACGCATCTTAGATTCTACCATAATTAAGGTCGTTGATCATTTTGAGAAATCCACGAATAACGGATATAATTCATT